>PKWR01000126.1:1949-13952 GCA_003133285.1 Coriobacteriia bacterium | reverse complement strand
GACCACGGCATGGACGACGCCCAGCCTGTCGCAGGCCTCCGCGATCCGCTCGGTCACCCGTTCGGTGATGAACTTGCCGGAGTGGACGCCGATGACCGTCAGGCTGTCCGCGAACCGCTCTTCGAGCTCCCGTACACGCGGGAGCACATGCATGCAGTTGATTCAACCGTAGGTCCAGAAGTCGAGCAGCACCACGCGGCCGCGCAGCCCCGCCACGGTCACCGGACTCCGGGTCCCGATCCAATCGAGCCCCTCGCGGAACTCCGAGGCGTGCACAGTACCGGCTGGGACGGAGATCACGGCGCCCTCTCCTGGCTTCTTGGAGACTTCTCCTTCGAGATCGTTCCCGAAGGGGCCGCACGAGAACGGGGAACGCGGAGGGCCGCCCGCACGACGTCGCTGGCTACTTCGACGAGGCCTGTGCGCCCTTCGGCACGAGGATCCCGATCGCGCTCGGCACGACCGACGCCTCGACGGGGGTCTTCCCCGCGTCCTCTCCGTCGGCGAGCACGGGCTGCTGCGGCCGGGTCTCGATCCGGATCCGCTCGCCGCGCCAACGCGTCAATCCTCGCGGCGGCTCCCCGACGGCCACGTCGGCCGCGCTTCCGAGGAGCGCGGACAGGTCCGGAAGGTCGACCACGATGACGTCGAGCAGCCCGTCCGACAGGTCGACCCCGTCGGCGATCTTGACGTCGATGACGCCCATACTCGCGGAGTTTGCGACTACGCAGGCCAGGCCCTCGGCCTCCACGGCCACGCCGTCGACCTCGATCAGATAGCAGGTGCGTGCGGGATCGGCGAGCGCCTGCAGACCGGCGAACGCGTAGGCGAGCCAGCCGAAGCGGTCCTTGAGCTCTCGCGTGGCGGTCTCGACGACCGAGGCCTCGAAGCCCATCGTGAGGCGCAGGATGAAGTACCCGTCGCCGACCCGCCCCATGTCGACCCGCCGGATGTCGTACATGCCGCCCGCGATCAGGGCGGCGGCCTCGGCGAGGGTCCTCGGGATGCCGAGGTCCTCGGCCAGCGCGTTGCCGGTGCCACCCGGCAAGATCGCCATCGGCGGACCGCCCAAGGCGAGAGCCGAGGCCACCTCCGTGACGGTCCCGTCGCCGCCGTACGCGGCGATCAGGTCGTAGCCCTCGTCGACCGCGCGGCGTGTCGCCTCGTACCCGTCGCCCTTGCCGTGAGTGACCACCACGTCCCAGTCGATCGCCGCCGGACCGAACGCATCGTTGAGGACACTCAGGACCGGCTCCGGTTGCCCGGCGCTGGGATTCGCTATCACTTTGATGCGCATCCGACGCCTCCTTTCTGCGAGCGGGGTCGACGCCGGAACACTGCGACCGCGGCCTTGCGAGCTAGCCGGCGGTGTTGCGGCGGAGCTCGTCTCCGTGGCGCCCGTGCCAGTCCCGTTCGAAGGCGCGTATCCGCGCCTCGATGTACCAGGCGTGGGGGTCGGCAACAGGGCGCTTGGTCTTCACAAGGTCCATGGCCTCGTCGGCCGACATCCCCTGTGCGATGAGGATGCAGCAGGTCAACGCGACGCTGCGGTGACGCCCGCCCCGGCAGTACACGAGGACCCGTCCCCCGGCATCGAGCACGGGAAGGGCCGCAGCCACGCCGCGGCGGAACATCCACAGGGGGATCGGGAACAGCGGGAAGTCGATCATCGGCACTCGCACCGACTCGAAGGGTGGCCGGGTGAGATCACTGGTCGGGGCGAACCACAGCGTGCACAGCACGAGGCTCACGCCCAGCCCTCTCATGGCCTCGACGTGTCGAGACCGCGGGCGCACGGCGATGAACAACTGGTCCGTGATCGCGGAGAAGTTGTAGGCGGGCGGTTCCGTCGGGACGGTGGCACGCGCACTCATCGTGGGACCGACGCACGCAGCGGCGGTCCGGCGCTCAGGCGGAAGAGTCGCAACGGCCCGACTGCGCGAGCCCCGTTCCGAAGCGGCGTCAGAGCCGTCGCCTGACGACAAGGCCGTACACGAAGAGCACGACGATGGCCCCACCCGCGGCGACCAGGATAGACATGAGGTTGAGCCCGGTGACGCTCGGGCCGCCGAGCATGCCCGAGATCCAACCGCCGACGAACGCGCCGACGATGCCCAGAAGGATCGTCACGATCCACCCGAAGCTGTCTCGCATGACGAGTTTGGCGATCACGCCCGCGATGAGGCCGACGATGATCCACGTGAGGATGCTCATACCGTCCACGCTGCTCACCCCTTGTCTGACGAGTGCCGAAGGATGCGTTGCATGAGCCCCGCAGCCGAAGCCGCGGGCGCCCGATTCACTGCTGGCTGGTCGTGTCCTCGCTCTTCTCGACACGCTCGACGGTCTCGGAGGACCGGCGCGGGCTGACGGCGCGCACGAGCGTGACGATGCCCCACGCGATCAGTGCGTAGACGGCGAGCGCGAGGAGCGCGCTTCCCTCGAAGGCCGCACCAGCGGCGGTCTGCGTCTTGAACACCGCTTCGAACGGCACCATGAAGATCGCGGTGAACGAGTAGATGAACGCGACGAAGCCCGCGTCGCGGTTGGCGCCGAGCAGGCGCAGCACGAAGCGCGCCGCGATGAGGACCTCGATCACCCCGAACACGTAGTAGACGACGCGAGCCAAGATCACTTCGATCGGAGAGCGGGTCTCGGTGTGCACCACCCGTCGGCTGCCGCTCGAACCTGCATCAACTGTGGCCATCGGAGGTCCTTCCGCAGGGGGATGACGTATTCGTTCCACGTATGTATGTGCCGCGAACAGGGCGGGTTCGAAACCGTGCCGGCTCTCGCTCTACTTCGTATGCTCGTCCCACACCTTGGCGGCGCGATCGGTCCACTCGTCCCAGGCGGATCCCAGCTCCCTCGCGACCTCGTCCCATGTGTCGTCGGCACTGTCCCACGCGGAGGCCGCCTTGACCTTGAGTTCGTCGTACTGCTTCTGAAGCCCGGTGACGCGCTCCTCGTAGGAGACCTTCGCGTCGCCGGTCGACGCGTCGGCCTTGGTCTTCATCACGTCGAGGTTGCGCTTCCACTCATCCATCTGCGCCTCGATGCGCGCCTTCAGCTCGTGCTTCTGCATGGAGATGTCTCCTTCGTCGGTCCCGGGTCGGAGCGCGCGGCACGCGCCCCGGGTGAATGCCTGCTACCTTACATAGTACCTGTCATCCCGAGACTCCCCCGAAGCGGGATGCCCGGCATGGTATCCGCGGCGCGCCCCATCCTGTGGGCGACGCAGTACCGTCGGACACAATCGGGCTGCATGGGCCCGAGCGGGTACCTACCTATCGGACGCTACTGCGGCTGCATCCCTCCCTCGACGCACGGAGGATCGATGAACCAGAACCGCCGTCACTCGCCACAGGCCGGACCGCACGTCCCGCACGACTCCGAGCCCTTGAGGCGCGCGCTGCTCGGAGCGGAGTCGCGCTGGCCGGCGTTCGCTGCGGCGGTCGTGATCGTCGTCGGCCAATCGCTCCTCGCGAGCCGGATGCAGCTGCAGCCCGTGTGGCTTCTTCCGAGCATCGCGGCGGCGCTGCTCGTCGCATCGGTCGGCTTCTACATCTCGCCCTCGAAGCCCGGCCGGCTCGCGCGCGTCGTCTCGGTCGGTCTGGCCTCGGTGCTGGTCATCGCCAACATCGGCATCTTCGTCACGCTCGCGCGTGACGTCTTCCTGGGATCCCCGCTCACTCCCACCGATCTGCTCGCGAGCGGCGTGGCACTGTGGGTCGTCAACGTGCTCGTGTTCGCCATCGTGTACTGGGAGCTCGACGGCGGCGGCCCTGAGGCGCGGCTCGAGCGCCGGCACGACTTCCCCGACCTCGTCTTCCCGCAGCAGCAGGCGGACCAGGAGAAGCTCACGAACGCCGGCTGGGAGCCCTCGTTCGGCGACTATCTGTACGTCGCGCTCACCAACGGCACCGCCTTCTCTCCGACCGACGCGATGCCCTACACCAAGCGCGCCAAGCTCGTGATGGGCGTGCAGAGCCTGCTGTCGTTCGCGATCGCGGCGATCGTGGTCGCCCGCGCGGTGAACATCGCCAAGGGATAGAGCCCGGCCGACCCCGTCGGAGGGTCCGTGGCGATGCGCTGCCCTCGGGAATAGACTCATCGAATGACGCGCCCCAAGAGGCGCGGCTCCCGCGTTCTGCGAGATCAGAGGGCATCCATGACCCACAGGCTCTTCGTAGCGGCCCTGTCTGCCGCCGCCCTGTCCGCGCTGCTCGCCGCGGCGCCCTACGCGGGCTCGTGGCCCGCCATCGTGAGGTTCGAAGGCGCGGTGGGCTACAGCGGCAGGACCTCCATCACCAGGTCTTTCAGGGTCGGATAGCGGGGCGGACGAATGTCCCACGTCGTCGAACGGGGCCGTGACATGCCACATGCGATCTGGACAGGAACCATCTCGTTCGGGCTCGTCACCATCCCGGTGCAACTGCTCCCCGCGGTCCAGCCTCGCGAGATCGCGTTCCACCTGCTCGACGACCGGGACCTCTCCTCGATCCACAACAAGCGCGTCAACGAGCGGATCGGCGACGAGGTCGCGTGGGAGCACGTCGCAAAGGGCTTCGAGGTCGACGAGGGCCGTTCCGCCCTCGTGACCGACGATGACCTGCGCGCCGCAAACGTCGAGGCGACGCAGACGATCGACGTGCTGGCGGCGGTATGCGCTGACGAGATCCACCCGGAGCTGCTCGACGCGCCCTACTACCTCCGGCCCGAGAAGGCAGGACGCAAGACCTACCTCCTGTTGCGTGAGGCCCTGAAGTCGGCGAAGCGCGTCGCGCTCGCCAAGATCGTCATCCGGACGCGCCAGCACCTGGCGGCGACCGTGCCCGATGGTGACCTTCTGCTGCTCGAACTGCTGCGCTACCCGTACGAGCTGCGCGACGCCGGTGAGCTGGACCTGCCCGGGAGCGGCGCCGAGGCGCTCGAGTCGGCGAGCGTCACGCAGGCCGAGCTCGATCTCGCCCGGCAGCTCGTCGCCACCATCTCCAGGCCGTTCGACCCCGCGGCGCCCGAGTACCGCGACACGTACCGCGACGACGTGCTGGCGCTCATCGAGCGCAAGGCCGCCGGTGCTGCGCCGGCTCCCGCTGTCGAGGCGCCCGTCGCCGAACCCGGTGGCGAGGTTGTCGACATAGTGGCCCTGCTGAAGCAGTCGCTGGACGAGGCGAAGCGCGCCTGCGCATGACGGGAGGACGCATGCCGCTCGACGAGTACCGGCGCAAGCGCGACTTCGCCGCGACGCCCGAACCCGCAGGCGAGGCCGCCGCGGTCCCCGAGGCCGGCGCCCTCACCTTCGTCGTCCACAAGCATGCCGCCCGCGCCCTCCACTACGACCTGCGCCTCGAGATCGGCGGCGTCTACGCGTCGTGGGCTGTGCCGAAGGGCCCGTCCCTCGACACCAAGGACCGGCATCTCGCCGTCCATGTCGAGGACCACCCGCTCGAGTACGGCTCGTTCGAGGGGACGATCCCGGCCGGGGAGTACGGCGGCGGGACCGTGATGATCTGGGACCGGGGCTCGTTCTCGCCGATCGGCGACCCTGCCGAGGGCGTCGCCAAAGGACAGCTCAAGTTCGTCCTCGATGGATCCAAGCTGAAGGGCGCGTGGGTGCTCGTGCGCATGAGACCGCGCCCGGGAGAGCGCCAGGAGGCGTGGCTCCTGATCAAGGAGCGCGACGACTTCGCACGTCCGCGCGCGGAATACGACGTGCTCTCGGCCGAGCCCGACTCGGCTGCGACCGGTCGGACCATGGAACAGATCGCTGAAGCCGGAGGTGACGCCGGGACCCGCGAGCGCAGCTTGCGAGCGCCGGCCGAGACCGAAGGGCTCGACCGAAGCGCGAGCCGCGGAGCGAGGGGGATCCCGGCATCGCCGGCCCGGCTTCCCATCGATGCCCCCTTTCAGCTGGCGACACTCGTGGACGAGGCTCCCTCGGGCGACGAGTGGATCCATGAGGTGAAGTACGACGGGTACCGGCTCCGCGTGGCGCTCGGCCATGGCAAGGCGACGGTGCTCACGCGGAGCGGCGCGGACTGGACGGCTCGCTTCCCCCTCATCGCCCGCGCAGTCGAGGCGCTGCCCGTGTCGTCGGCACTGCTCGACGGCGAGGCGGTGGTGCTCGACAAGGAAGGTCGATCGGACTTCGGGCGGCTGCAGGAGGCGCTTGCCGGAGGGCGACCCGAAGACGTCCGTCTCGAGGTGTTCGACCTGCTCTACCTCGAGGGCTTCGATCTTCGCGCGGAGACCCTGCTGCGACGCAAGGACCTGCTCGCCTCACTGATCGCCGGGGCACCCGCCGACGGGCCGCTGAGCGCGGTCGAGCACTACGTCGGCGACGGCCCTGCGCATCACGCCGCGTCCTGCCGGCTCCTGCTCGAGGGCTCCGTCAGCAAGCGCGGGGACCGGCCGTGGGTCCCGGGGCGCACGCGTGACTGGCTCAAGGTGAAGTGCCTGGCGCGACAGGAGTTCGTGGTCGGAGGCTGGACCGACCCCGCGGGGTCGCGCAAGGAGCTCGGCGCGCTGCTCCTCGGCGTCCACGACGCGGACGGCGCGCTGCGATACGCGGGTCGCGTCGGCACGGGGTTCACGCAGCGCACGCTGGCCGAGCTCAGCCGCCGGCTCAGCGGGATGGCTGTCGCGGAGCCACCCTTCGCCGACCCGCCGGCGCGCTCGCACGCGCACTGGGTGCGCCCCGAGCTCGTCGTCGAGGTCGCGTTCCGCGAGTGGACCCGCGACGGCGTCGTCCGGCAGCCCGCCTTCCAGGGGATCAGGGACGACGCGGTCGCCGCCGACATGGTGCGCGAGACACCCGCCGCCGCTCCAGAGACGCCTGCCCCGGCGGCGGCCGCGCCCGGTGCGGCACCGGTCAAGGTCGGCGGAGTCACCATCACGAACCCCGGCCGGCGGCTCGAGCCCGCAGGCATCACGAAGGTCGAGCTTGCGCGCTACTACGAGGCCGTGTCGGCCTGGATGCTCCCCCATCTCGCCGGGCGTCCGCTGACGATCGTGCGCTGCCCGCACGGCGCGTCGGGGGACGTCGGATGCTTCTACCAGAAGCATCCCGAGACGCGCGGATGGCCGGATGCGCTCAAGACCGTGACGATCGAGGACCACGATGGGCCCGCCGTCTACTTCTACGTCGATGACGAGGCCGGGCTGCTCGCCCTCGCCCAGCTCGGGACGCTGGAGATCCACACGTGGAACTCGCGCGCGAGCGACGTCGAACGCCCGGACCGCATCATCTTCGACCTCGATCCCGGGCCGGCGGTCGCATTCGCCGACGTCGCCGCCGCCGCCTGCACGGTGCGCGACGCACTCGAGGCCCTGGGGCTCGGCGCCTTCGTCAAGACGACCGGCGGGCACGGGCTCCACATCGTGACTCCCATCGTGCCCGGCCTCGCGTACGACGAGGTCCGCGGCTTCGCGCACGACCTCGTCGACCTGCTGGCGAGGCAGCGCCCCGATACGTTCACCGCATCGATGTCCAAGACCGCGCGACCCGGGAAGGTCTTCATCGACTATCTGCGCAACGCGCACGGCGCCACCGCCGTGTGCGCGTACTCCACCCGGGCACGTCCGGGAGCCAAGGTGAGCGTCCCCATCTCATGGGAGCAGCTCACCGGCCTCGACCCCTCGACCTACGACATCGGCTCGGTGCCGCGTCGGCTGGCCGCGCTGCGTGAGGACCCGTGGGCCGGCTACGAGCACGCGCGCCGGCCGCTGGGTCCGGAACTGCTCGACATGCTGCAGATGACGGGCCCTCCGGCACGCCCATCCTGAGTCGCACCGCCGACCGCGGTGCGTGGGCTACATCGCCACGATGTTGAGGATGTTGCCCTCGGTGTCCCTGAACCAGGCGGTCTTCGTGCCCAACATCTCGGCGACGCCGGACACGGTCTTGAGGCCAATCTCCGGCATGTCGTAGTCCTCGAACACGACCCCCTTGGACTTGAGGTCGGCGATCACGCCGTCGAACTTCTCCGGCGGGATTCCGAAACCGAGCGTCGTGTTCAGCGGCGCGGGCATCCCCGGACGCTCGTAGATCGACACCATCGTCCCGGCACCCGCGGCGAACATCCCCGCGTCGCCCATCCCCTGAGGGGCGCGGACCAAGGTGAAGCCGAGCACCTCGGTGTAGAACTTCGCCGCCCTCGCGTAGTCGTCGGCGCGGATCACTCCCGCAACGGGGGAATCGCCTGGACCTGCCATCTCGTCCTCCTTGTCTTCTCCCCAGAGCCGTTCTGTCGCGAAGATACCCGCATCTCCCCTTCCGGAACGACGCGCCGGAGCCTGCGGCGTGAGGCCGAGGTTCCCACTGGCACGCGATGCGCTCCATAATGGGATGCGCGTTCTCAGCGCCAGCGAAGACCCACGGAGCGGGAGCCCCCATGCCGGTACAGCGCATCGTCGCGGTCGACGACGAGGAATCGATCCTGAAGATCGTGCGCTATGCGCTCGAGCAGGAGGGCTTCGAGGTCCACACCGCAGGCGACGCTGCGGGCGGCGCGTTCCTCTTCGGCGAGGTCCGGCCCGACCTGCTCATCCTCGACGTGATGCTGCCCGGCAAGAGCGGCCTCGACCTCGCCCGCGACATCCGTCGGACCTCCAACGTGCCGATCATCATGCTCTCGGCACGCGGTGATGAGGTCGATCGCATCCTCGGCCTCGAGTTCGGCGCGGACGACTACGTGACCAAGCCGTTCTCCCCGCGCGAACTCGTCAGCCGCGTGAGGGCCATCCTCCGGCGCACGAGCCAGGGCGCCAGCGAACGCCCGCGGATGGTGCTGGGGGACCTGGTCATCGACTCGGAGTCCCACCAGGTCTTCATGCGCGGTGAGCCCGTGCACCTGACGACCTCAGAGTACGGCTTCCTTCAGCTGCTCGCCCGGCATCCGGGCAAGGCCTTCTCACGAGCCGAGATCCTGAGGGCGCTGTGGGACGAGTCGCCGGTCGGCAACGAGCGGGCGATCGACGTGCACGCCCACAACATGCGCGAGAAGCTGGAGGTCAATCCGAAGAGCCCCGAGTACCTGCTCACGGTCCGCGGCTTCGGCTACCGGCTGAGGGAAGAGTAGGACGTGGCTCCCCGGACCCGGCGGCCCTCGGTGCGCCTGTGGCAGAGCGAGCTGTTCGTCATCGTCATCGTCGTCGCGATGCTGATCCTGTCGGTCTCGCTGTCGCAGGACCTGCAGCGCACGCTCAAGCAGCTGGGTGAGAGCGAGCGTCTCAGCGCCGTCTCGGCTCTCGCCGTGCAGCTCAGCTCCGACTTCCCGCTCACCACGAGCAGCCGTGCGACTCTGGACGACCAGGTGCATCAGTTCCGCCTGGTCTACGGCGACGACATCTGGGTCTACGCCCCGGACGGTTCGGTGATCGACTCGACCCACGAGGGCGGACCGCCGCGAGCGGCGCTCGAGCGGGCGCGCACCCAGGGGTTCGCCGATTCGCCACCCTATTCCAACATGACGCTCGAGCCCGGCGGGTACTCCATCGCCGGGAAGGCCGTCTACGACCGNNGTGCTCAACGCCGTCAGGGACCGGCTGTGGATCACGTTCTGGATCGCGCTCACGGTGTCGGGCCTCCTCGGCCTCGGCTTCGCGGAGTTCATAGGGCGCCGGGTGCGCCGGATGACCAAGGCGGCCGCCGCGATCGCCGGAGGCGACTTCGGACAGCAGCTTCCCACCGGCCTCGTGCCGGACGAGCTCTTCGAGCTCGCCGAATCGTACAACCGGATGGCGGTCACCCTGGGCCGGACCTTCTCCGCGCTGCACGACCGGGAGCACGAGATCGCTGCCGTCGTCGAGTCCATGGGCGAAGGCGTGGTCGCCTTCGATTCCGAGGGGACCGTGCGCGTCATCAACCCCGAAGCGGCACTGCTGCTGGACCTGGCAGACGACCGCGAGGGCCTCACGGGCCGCCCGGTCACCGGACTCACCGACGACGCGACGATCGTGGACCTCGTGGGTCGTGGGCTCGCGGGCTCAGCGTGCTCGGAAGCCGTCATCCTCGGCGCCCGGACCGTACTGCTCCACAGCACTCCCATCGCCTCGGCCGAGGGCGAGACCGAGGGCGTCGTGCTCCTCATGGGCGACATCACCGAGCAGAAGCGGCTCGAGGAGGCGCAGCGGAGGTTCGTCGCCAACGCCAGCCACGAGATGCGGACGCCGATCACGGCCCTCAAGGGGCTGCTCGAGCTTCTCGACAGCGGCGCCAAGAACGACCCCGACGTGCGTGACGACTTCCTGAAGACGATGACTCTCGAGGTCGACAGGCTCGGCAGGCTCGTCGCCGACCTGCTGACGCTCGCGCAACTCGAGGCGGGCAGCCTCACGCTGCATCGCGAGCCCGTTCCCGTCCCTGCGCTCGTCGGTGAGGTCATCACGGTCATGCGCCCGCTCGCCGACCGCTCGGGCGTGACGCTCACGGCCGACCTTCCCGGAGAACCGCTCGAGGTCTACTGCGACCGCGACCGCGTGATGCAGGTCCTGATCGGATTCGTGGACAACGGCCTCAAGCACACGACCCGCGGAGGAGCCGTCACGGTCCGGGCGACGTCGCACGACGACGCGGTGACCCTCGAGGTCCGCGACGACGGGGTCGGCATCGCCCCCGAGTCGATCGCGCGCCTGTTCGAGCGCTTCTTCCGAGCGGACGAGTCGCGCTCGATCCCGAAGGGGACCGGCCTGGGGCTCGCGATCGCGAAGGAGATCGTCGAGGCACACGACAGCACCATCGAGGTCGAATCGCGGCTGGGCGAGGGAGCGACGTTCCGATTCGACCTGCCGCGCGCGAACTGACACGATCGCCCCGACCAAGGAGCACGCCATGAAGGACGGACCGGCTGGGCAGAGGACCGTGATCGAGCACCTCGCGCGCACGTTCGCGCGGGCCCTCGTCATCGCGGGCGGCGCGTTCTGGGTGATCGCCACGTTCGCGGTCCCGCTCGTCTACCACGATGCGACCACGATCGACGCGAGCATCGGGATGTGGCCGTTCCTGGCCGTCCTCGTGATCCTCGTCATCGGCTGGAAGTACGAGCGGCTCGCCGCGGTGCTGCTCCTCGCCGCGTCCGCCGCAGTGGTGGCATGGGGATTCATGTACACGTGGGAGCCAGGAGTGTGGATCGTCATGGCGACCGTGCTCATCGCGCCGATGGCTTTGGCCGCGGTCCTCTTCACGCTCTCCGCACGCGCGGAGGAGCGCCGGCGCGCTGCGGCGGAGCCGCAGGACCCGGCCGAATAGGCCGGGCGCCCCAACAGCGCAAGCCCGGATAGGACATACGCACAACGAGAAGAGGGCCGGCTTTCGCCGGCCCTCGCAACGATCTCGATGTGCTCGCTCTAGTACCGGGAGATCTCCGCGGGCGCCAGCGCGGGCTCGGCGGGGTGCAGGTCCAGGCTGAGGCGAAGCTCCAGGGCGGCCTCGCCCTGACGGGCCAGCCAGAACAGCACCGCTGCAGTGAGCATCGGCCCGATCATCAGGGCGATGAACAGCATCCACACGCCGGGCTCGAACGCGTTCGCGAGTCCCCACCACACCGCGCCGGCCGAGATGAGCGCGAGCATGACGGAGGCGGTGCGCTCGAGGAACCAGCCGACCGCCAGGCACGCCACGTTCAGCAGGAACGGGACCAGTGCGATCAGCGCCATCGTGCCCATCGAGTCCCCGCGGTACGAGACGAGGGTCGCGACCACGGCGATGCCCCAGAACGCGCCGCCGATGATGACGAAGGCCCTTGCGATGCCGCGCTCGAGAGAGATGCGCGTCTGGTCGTCCTCGTACGTGCGCTGGCGGGCCCTTGCAGCCGCCTTCACCTGCGCCCGTTCCGCCGCACCCTCGCGCGATGAGACCACGTCGTAGCCGACGAGGCCGAGCACCGCTATGACGGCCACCACAAAGACGGCGGCGATGACGGGCGCCCCGACCATGAGAACCACTGCGATGATGTTCGACATCTCACACCCTCCAAGTGCTCGTCGCCTTCACGGCGCACC
>PKWR01000126.1:0-1907 GCA_003133285.1 Coriobacteriia bacterium | reverse complement strand
CGCTCGGGCTCCTTGAGGCGGTAGCCGAAACCGCGCACCGTGAGGATGTGGGTCGGCTCCTTGGGGTCGGGCTCGAGCTTCTCGCGGATGTTGTGGATGTGGACGTCGATCGCGCGCTCGTCCCCGCCCGGCGCAACGTCGTGGAGCGACTCGAGGATCGCCTCGCGCGAGAACGCGGTGCCAGGATGTCTCGCCAGGTACAGAAGGATCTCGTACTCGGTGCGCGTGAGGCGAACGGGCGCGCCGGACAAGCTGACCTCCCGCGACAGGACGTCGATCTGCAGATCGCCGAGCGAGATCAGCGCCCGCTCATCGCAGGCGGCGCCCGACCGCCGCAGGATGGTCTTCACGCGAGTCACGAGCTCCCGGGGGGAGAACGGCTTGGTGACGTAGTCGTCGGCGCCGAACTCCAGCCCCAGGATACGGTCGACCTCGTCGGCGCGGGCCGACAGCATGATGATCGGGACGCTCGAGCGCGAGCGCAGGTCACGCGCGACCTCGAGCCCGGAGCGGTCCGGCAGCATGACGTCGAGGATCACGAGGGCGGGCGAGAACTGCGAGAACGCGGACTCCGCGGTCGCCGCATCGCACGCCGTGTGGACTTCGTAGCCCTCCTGCGCGAGCGCGTACTCGACCAGCTTGAGGATCGCCTCTTCGTCATCGACGACGAGTATCCGTTGGCCCGTCATGAGGCGCTCAGCGTCTGCATCGGCGGGGTTCCATCTACTGGACGAGCTTGAGGGCGGGGTTGAAGTCGAGCTTCGGCACGTCGCCGTGGCAGGTGATGCAGAAGGCGCCGGTGTGACACACCTCGCAGGTGCGATGGACCTTCACGGCCTGCGGATGGTCGGTGCGCCATGTCGCGGTGTGAGACGCGGGGCGCCTCGAGTGGCAGTCGGCGCACCAGTTGGCCGTCCACGCGTGGCACGAAGCGCAGTCCACCTTCCCCACCTGCGTCGGATGGATGGTGTCCCAGTTCGCCGCGCGATGGCTCTCCGGCGTGGCCTTGGCCGTGTGACACGTCGCGCAGGCGTTCTTGGCCTGCTTCCCGTCGTGGCACGTCAGGCACGTGGCCATGACCGGGATGTCCTTGCCCGCCGCATTCTTGTGGTGAACCAGGTTCGAGTGGCACCTGACGCACTCGATCTTGAGGACGTCCGTGTGGGCGCGGTGCGGGATGATCAGGTCTCCCGAGGGCGAGACNNGAACGACAGGTAGAACTCCCCGAGCATCCGTGCGTCGTAGACGGCTTGGGAGGGCAGGTCGGGGGCCACGTGGCAGCTCTGGCAGGCGACCTTGGAGTGCTTGGGGGACGCGGCCCAGCTCTTGTACGGCGCCGCAAGGTTCGGGTAGCGCGTCAGGAAGCCCGGCTGCAACGCGTAGTAGCCGGGGATCAGGGCGAACACGATCACCACGAGCGCCGCGATGCCGAAGCGCGTCAGGAAGCGACGCCGGCCGGGCGTCGGCCGCAGCGCGTGCCACAGGCGCCCGATGGGGCCGCGCGGTCCGCTCGTCTGCATCGTCTGCTCTTCCGACACCGGTGCTCCTTCGGAGGCGGGACGGTCCGGCCCGGCCATCAGTGGCACTTCCCGCAGAACGTCTTCTGGTCATGNNGTAGCGTGCAGTGTCTTCCAGTTGCCGACGTGCGAGGGCGGGCGCTGCTCGTGACAGGCGCGGCAGTAGTCGGGCGTGAACCCGTGGCAGGTGCCGCAGTCGATCGTCTTGGTCTTCGACCCGTGGATGAGGAGCCAGTCCGCGGCCTTGTGGCTGGGCGGCACCTCCTTCTGGGTGTGGCACTTCACGCACTGGTTGGTCGCCTGCTTGCCGTCGTGGCAGGTCATGCAGGTCGCCATGACCGGCTTGTTGAACCCCTGGGGGTTGAGGGAGTGCACGAGGTTCTTGTGGCA
>PKWR01000150.1:5596-6205 GCA_003133285.1 Coriobacteriia bacterium | reverse complement strand
CCCATCATGAGGCCGAACATCAAGGCGAAGAACGCGATCGGCGCCGGTACGAGCGGGATGAGGACCTGGTGCTGCATCGAATCGTTCACGATGGCTCTCCTCTCGTCAGTGGTCCCGACTGTACATACCCTGTGCAGCCGTCCACCTCGTGAGAGGACCCGTCGTCCGCTATCGAGTGGCGAGGTCCGTGTCGGCGAGCGACCCGGAGCCCGAGGCCGCTTCCGCCGGCTCCGCGGTCCTATCGACGCGCGACAGGAGCATGACTCCGGAGATCGCCACCGCCGCGGAGATCGCCATCCACAGCGCCGCCCAGAACTCGATGTTCGCGGCCTCGCCCAGCACGGTCATCCCGAAGACGACCGCGACCACCGGGTTGATCACCGTCAACGCGCCGACCACGGTCTCGGCCGGCCCGGTGGCGTACGCCTGCTGCAGCATCCAGCCACCCCGCGCGGACCCGATGACGAGGGCCGCCGCGATGACGAGGAGCAGGGGGTTGTGCAACCAGTCGGGCTGCCTGATGAGGTCCGCCGATGTCCTGACGAGCGCGGACTCCAGTCCGTAGAAGAACGCGCCCCCCGAGGCCCAGAAGAAGCATCGCAGCGACTC
>PKWR01000150.1:0-5554 GCA_003133285.1 Coriobacteriia bacterium | reverse complement strand
AGGATCCCGACCGGCTGCACCACGGTCACCGGCGCGAGGATCAGCGCTACGACGTTCAAGGCGGACCCGAGACCAGCCAGGACGAGCCCCGCCAGCCAGCGGGGAGCGCGCACGACCGCCCACAGGTCCTTCAGGCTCATGCGCTTCTTCTGGAGGTTCTCCCCGACCTGCTCGCCGACCGCGTATCCCTGCACGGTCGAGCCGCCGGCGAAGAGGAGCGATGCGACGATCGCCACGGCGATAGCCAGAAGGATGTTCCAAGTCATGCTTTGCCTATCGTTCAGGGGCCCAGGACTGGGCGCTCTCCGGTCTCGATGCGACCACATCCGGACGGCGAGTGTCGGGCCGTGGCACACAGCAGCAAGCGGGCGTGTCGGCCCCCGCGGCACGGGTCAAGTCTGCTCCAAGGCGGTGCTGCCGTCCACACGTGTCTCGACCCGTGGCGAGCGGTAGCATCGCGACGGCCGCCGCCGGTCGAGAGCCGCCCTACGCGACCGTGGCCCTCCCCGTCTCCGGGAAGGGCCACGGTCCGTGCGCAGTGGTGTCCGAGGTCAGAGGACGCCGCGGACGACGTCCCTGAATCCTTCGGCGAACTCGATGAACCGGTAGACGTCGGCGAAGTTCGACGCGAGCCCGAGCGACACCCGGATCGTATTGGGCATCTTGCCCGTCGCGGTGCGAACGAGGTCTTGGCACTCTTGGAACGTGGCCGCGGGCCGCTCCGCGAAGGCGGCAGCCATGTCAGCCGCGGTGATCCGGTAGGCGACTTCCCCATCGCCGGGGTTGCAGAAGCACCCGGTGCGCAGCGAGATACTTTGCTTCCCCGCGAGCGCCTCCATCTGGTGGACGTCGTAGGCCTCGCCCGTCGGATCCAGCAGGTGGAAGGCTATGGTCGCCGCGCGCGCTGTCATGTCCCGTGGGCCGAAGATGCGGACCATCGGTGCCCCGTTGGAGTGCACCAACGCATTCATGTGATCGAGCAGCCAGCCGGCGAGCACGCTGACACGCTGGTGGATGACGTCGACGCCGACGCTCTCCAAGTGTGCGATGCCGATGGAGACCGCAGGCATGCCCAGGAAGTCCGCCGTTCCGTCCTCGAACCCGGTCGCGCCGGGCGCGAGGTGGTGCCACCCCTCGCCCTGGACGGACGCGAGGGTGATCGTTCCGCCGGCGAACCACGGGCGGACGAGTTTGGAGAGTGCGGTCCGACGCACGACGAGCGCGCCCATCCCGGTGGGGTAACCGAACATCTTGTAGAACGACAGCGGAACGAAGTCGGGCTTGACCACCGACAGATCGAGGCGGTTCGTGGGCGTGAACGCTGCCGCGTCGAGGACCACGTCCCATCCCTGCTCGTGCGCCTCGTCGATCCACTCGAGGGGGTGCAGGACTCCCGAGAAGTTCGATTGCGCCGGATATGCGAACAGGTTGTTGTCCGCGAGCGGCTTCGCGAGCTCCGCTCGCACCATGTCAGGATCCATGCGCAGTTCGGCCGCATCGACAGGGAGGTACGTCACTCTCGCGCCGGCCGCGCGCGCGAACTCCCGGATACCGTTCACGGAGTTGTGGTTGTCGTAGGTGAGCAGATACCTGGAGTCCGGACCGAACGGATAGGACTCGCCCACGAGCTTCAGCGCAGCGCTGGCACCGGCCGTGAAGATGACCTCGTACTCCTCGGGCGACGCCCGGAAGAACGTGCGTACCGCGAGGCGGGCCGCCTCCACGTTCGCCGCACTCGTGAGCGACGTCGGGCTCTTCGAGTGCGGGTTCCCGAAGACGCCTTCGAGAAGCATCTGCTGATGGCGTCGGACCTGCGACTCCGCGTACAGGCCCGCGCCGGTGTAGTCCATGTACACCAGGCCGGCGCGGTCCAGCCGGGAGTAGTCGGTGGCGCGCAACTCATCGATTGCAGCCGTGGCGCGATACGCGCTCGAGTCCGACAGGAACGCGTCGAGTGCGGCGTCATAGCGCGAGGTATCTACTGTCATCTGTGTGCTCTCCTTTGTCACGAGCCGGGCCCTCGCTCGGGCCCACGGGCTCCCGGGTCTCGCGCATCGGTGACGCCGCCTGCCCGAAGCAGCGGCTCGCCTCCGACAGCGCGATGTCAGTCGGTAGTGCTCGCTCCACACTACTCCGTCCAGGGCTCACCGTCGTAGAGCGCGCCGCGTGCCAGTGGGCGAGACGCGGCGCGGCCCTCCCCCGTGTTCGGGAAGGGCCGCAGACGGACGCCGGTGTCCGGGAGAGGGGCTACGCCGCCTCCGCCTCATCGGCACCCGCCAGGTCGTCGAGCGCCTGCTCCACGAGGACCTCGACGAAGTCCTCGGATGTTCCGATGGCAGTGCCGATGCTCACACACAGAGGCGCCTTGCCGAGGGTGACCGGGGATTCGCCGATAATGCGCGGTATGCGCTCCGAGAGGGCCTTGACGCTGTCTTCCGCACCCATACCTATCAGAGCGAACTCGTCGCCCGACCAGCGGCCGAGGAGGTCGGCGTCTCGGGCCGCCGTTCGGATCGCCTCGGCGACGGTGCGCAACAGGTCGTCTCCGTAGCCCATTCCGTAGTTCCGGTTCGCCGATGCCAGGTCGTCGATGTCGACGATCATCACGAACATCGACTGGCTCGTTCTCTGGGCCGCCCGCCGCACGGAGGGACCGAGCGTGATCAGGCCCTGTCGCGTGAGGGCCCCGGTGAGGATGTCGGTGCTGCCGAGCTGGTTCTCGAGCCGGTCGACGTCCTTGAGGATGTTCAGCGACCGCCGGCGGACGACCAGCAGGAGCGTGCCCGCGATCGCTGCCGCTACGACGGGAGCGATCCACGCCGGGTCGAACACGTCCGTCATCCTGGCTCCGAGACCGATGTACGAGGCGAGCAGGAAGACCGTGGCGAAGATGAACGACGGCCACGTGAAGGCTACGGCCCCGACGACGACCGTGAGCACGAGAAGGTAGCCGAGGCGCTCGAGACCTCCTTGAGAAGCGTCCAGAGCGATGGCCACGGCGAGCGCGGACACGCTCAGCGACCACAGCCACGTCGCCCCGCGGACCGACATCTTCGTCCGTGAGATCACCTGGGCGATGGTCAGGAAGACCAGGCCGATGCCCATGGCCAGGAAGTCCGAGAGGTTACCGCGGCCCAGGAAGGCGAACACGGAACTCAACAGCAGAGCGACGCCACCGAGCCAGCCGAAAGCGCCCGCGATGTCGTGGATACCGGACTCCGCGGGCGTCTCTCTGCTCACACGAGCGACGATGGGTTCCGCGGCGTCGCCCGGGGTCCCGACTCCCAGGAGCGCACGAACCCGCTGCGGATGCATCTGTCGAGGCCAAGGGATGAGCTTCGATACGGTGAGGCCCATGTAGATGATCGTGTTCACGCCCACGAATGCCGCGAAGACGGTGAACCACGGCGAGGTGAGCGTGCTGTGAGGGAGCAGAATGCTGGCGACGATATATGTCATGGCTTCGAGACCTCTCCGGCGTGACCCCATGTGGCGGTGCGTTGCAGCGTGATGTCGAACAGGCACTTCACGAACACCGCTTGAAGGAACACGGCGAAGCAGATCTCAGGGATGAGCACGACCGACAGCAGCCGGGCGCTCCAGCCGCCGTGCCAGACGGTGACGGTCCGCTCGATGATGAACATCGCGGTCACGGCCATCCAGAACGGGAACCAGATCCACGCGTCGACCGAGAGCGCCGTGATGATCATGAAGGCGATCGAGGAGTTCAGCGCGACGACCCCGTAGCCGATCCCGAATTGCTGCCCCCAGTAGCGGACCGTGCTCGCGGTGACGCCGTACTGGCTCAGGTTCTCCAGCGCTCCGCGCTGCCACCTCTGACGCTGCACCCACAGCGCACGCCAGGTCGGCATGATCTCGGTGACATCCCCGCAGTCGTCCGGTGAGATCATCTCGCCTCCCAGGGACTTGAGCGCGAGCGTGATCTCGTTGTCCTCCGTGAGAGCGGCCGTGTCGTAGACCTGACCGCTCTGTCCGGGGATGTAGACGCACCGGGCCGCGGCGATGTCCAGCAGGGCGTCGGCGCGGAACATCGTGGCGGTGCCGGTGAGGACGAACACCCGTCCCCGACGCGCGCTGATCTGCGCGGAGTAGCGAAGGAACTCGTTGCGCTGGAACTGTCCGATCATCCCGTGCCCCTCGGCGCCCCTGAATCGCGCGCCGACCGCCGCGAGCTCCGGATCCTCGTCCAGACTGCACGCCGCCACTTCGATGAACCGGGGCGACAGCACGGTGTCCGCGTCCATGAGCAGGATCGCGTCGGACGCTCCCTTGTCGTTCAGGATCACACTGAGCGCCTGGTTGAGCGCGCCGGCCTTCTTCTTCCAGTTGCTGACGGTCTCGAAGACCTCGACGCCGTGCTCGCGTGCGATCTCGACGGTCCTGTCCGTGGAGTTGTCGGCGACGACGATCGTCCGGTCGGGACGGCGCGTCTGGTTCGCCAGTCCCTCGAGCGTGGCGGGCAGGGTGTCTTCCTCGTTGTGCGCCGGTATCACGACCGTGACGCGCACGGGCCCCGCGTGCACCCCCGACTCGCCGCGGACCCGGCGATATGCCGCGAGGTTCCTGCGACGGGGGTTCAGGGAGAGCAGAAGCGTCGTCCCGACTTCCAGGCTGACGGCCGCCGCCGCCACGCCGGCCATCCCGGCCAGCGCGACGATCACCAGCGCAGTCATGGGCATCTGCTCGGACACGTACGTCGTCCACGGCCCGATGTGCACAGGCAGGATCGGCGACGGATTCGCACCCAGAGCGAACGACCGGACCACCGCGACGCTGATCGCCGCGACGGAGATGACCATCCCCGCGACGAGCATGACCACGAGCTGGCCGAGGCCCACGCGATCGACCCTCAGACGCTCGATCTCGCGACGGCCCTCGCCGCGAGGAGGGTTGCTCTTGGGGATCTCGACTGGGTGGCGTTCCTGTTCGGGCTCCACGGCCCTCCTCCCGAGTCAGTGCTGAACGGGCGCTCGGTCGCTGACCTCGCATGATAGAGGAAATCCAAGGAATGGTAGAGAGCGTTTTCGCCCCGCCATGGCACCGCGGCCCTCCCCCGCTCACAGGAAGGGCCGCGATCCGGATTCCCTGGCGTCCGAGGCGGGGCCTGCCCCCCGGCCCTGCCTCGGACCGGTGCCTCAGCTGGGCGCGACGCGTGGATCCTTGTCTTGGCGACCGAACAGGTAGCACGACACGAAGTGGTCGGGCGAGACCTCGACCAGCTCCGGCATCGCCGTCTCGCAGGCGCACGACGTACACCCGACCTTGGCGTAGCAGCGGCTGGCGAAGCGGCACCCCGGCGGCGGATCGATGGGACTGGAGACGTCCCCTTCGAGCAGGATCCGCTCCTTGCGCAGCGCCGGGTTCGTCACGGGTATCGCCGACAGCAGCGCCTTCGTGTACGGATGCAGCGGGTTGCCGTACAGCTCCCGCTTCGGCGCGACCTCCACGAGACGGCCCAGGTACATCACGCCCACCCGGTCGCTGATGTGCTTGACCACGTTCAGACCGTGCGCGATGAACAGGTAGGTCAGGC
>PKWR01000168.1 GCA_003133285.1 Coriobacteriia bacterium | reverse complement strand
GGTCTCGATGGTGCCGATGACGCCGGTCTTCCGTCCCGAGGCACGCAGGACCGAGTCCAGGAGGTAGGTCGTGGTGGTCTTGCCGTTGGTCCCGGTGATGCCCACCACCTCGAGGCGTCGCGACGGGTCCCCGAAGAGCCGGGCGGAGGCGTGTGCGAGCGCGGCGCGAGTGTCGTCGACGAGCGCCACAGGCGCGCTGATGTCCGGCAGTTCGCGGGACGCCACGACCACCGAAGCGCCTCGCGCGACGGCGTCGGCGGCGAACTCGTGGCCGTCGAAACGGAAGCCCGGGATGCAGAAGAAGGCATCGCCGGGATTGACGGAGCCGGACGCATAGGCCACGCCCGAGACGGGGACCGCCAGGGCGACGGGGCCCGACGCGGGGATGTCTGCGAGCAATTCGGAGAGTGCGGGCACGGTCAGTGGTCCTCACCGGTGTGTCGAGTTCGTCTCTGTGTCGGTACCTACGATTCTCGTCGTTCAGCGCTTCCCTGATGCCGCTTCGTTGCCGACCTGCGAAGATGCCGTGCGCTTCGTCGAGATGGGACCGACCGAGGGGGCCGGGGCGATCTTCAGGTGGTCGACGCAGAAGCGCGCCAGGTGCGCGAACGCGGGCGCCGCCACGGTCCCGCCGAACAGCCCGCTCTTCGGCGAGTCGATGGTGACGAGGATCAGGACCCGCGGCGCGCTCGCCGGGAGGAACCCGATGAACGAGGCCACGTAGACGCCCTTCATGTAGCCGACACCGTCGGGACGTGCCTTCTGGGCGGTGCCCGTCTTGCCGGCCACCTCGTACTGCGAGACGGCGGCGCCGGTCCCCGTCCCGTCGCGAACGACGTCAGTGAGCATCCGCGTCGTGGCGATCGCCGTCGCCTTCGTGATCACGGGGACCGGCGAGGCGGGGAAGGTCGCGGGTACCGAGCCCTGCCTGCTGAGGAAGTGCGGCGTCACGAGGGTGCCGCCGTTGGCGATGACGGAGACCGACCGTGCAAGCTGGAGCGGGGTCACCGAGAGCCCCTGGCCGAACGGGAGGTTGCCCATCGACGAGGCCGACCACGACGACGTCGGTGGCCTCCATCCGCTCGCCTCACCGGGGAAGTCGACGCCGGTCTTGCGGCTCAGCCGGAAGCGGTCCATGTAGTCGGACAAGGCCGTCTTCCCGAGGGCCTGCCCGAGCTTCACCGCGCCGATGTTGCTCGACTTCGTCACGATCTGGGTGAGCGAGTAGTTGACGGTCCCGCGCGCGTGCGCCTCGTGGATCGTGCGCCCGCCGATCCTCAGGGTCGGCGGCAGGCGGAACATGCTGTCGGGCGTGAACAGGCCCTTGTCGATCACGGCGGCCGCGGTCATCGCCTTCATGGTGGAGCCGGGCTCGTACGTGTCGGTGATGGCCTTGTTGCGCATCGAGTCCGCCGAGGCGGAACCGTAGGAGTTCGGATCGAGGTACGGGGTGGACGCCATGGCGAGGATCTCGCCGTTGCTCGGATCCAGCACGACCACCGAACCGCCCTTGGCACCGAACTTCTTGACGGCCGCCGCGAGCTCGAGCTCGGCCTTGTTCTGGATGTCCTTGTCGATGGTGAGGTAGATGTCCTGTCCGTCCACGGCGTCCTGCGCCGTGACGATGCTGCCCGGGATCAGATGGCCCTTCGGGTCCCGCTCCGCCACGATCCTGCCGTCCGTGCCTGCCAGCGCCGAGTCGTACTGCTTCTCGATCCCCGCGAGGCCGACGTCGTCGACGCCGACGAAGCCGAGCACCTGCCCGGCAAGGTGGCCCGACGGGTAGGTGCGCCGCGAGTCGTCGACGAACCCGATGCCCTCGATGCCGAGCTTCTCGAGCGCCGCGGCGCGCGGAAGGTCGACCTTGCGTGCGATGTAGACGAACGAGCTGTTCCTCTGCAGCCGGGCCAGGTACTGCCGGCGGTCGCCTCCGAGGACTTGCGCCAGCGACGACGCCGTGGCGGTCGCGTCCTTGACCTGCGCCGGGACCGCATACACGGTCTTGGCGTCGGTGGTGACGGCGAGCGGCTGTCCCTCACGGTCGAAGATCGAACCGCGGCGCGCCGGGAGCGTCAGGTCGCGGAGACGCTGCTGCCCCGCCGTTGCCGACAGCGCCTTCGCTTGGACGACCTGCATCCACGTGAGCCGGCCGGCGACCAGGACGAGCATCACCACCATGAACACGAAGAGGATGCCCGGACGGTTCGATGTGGAGCGGTCGTGCGGCTTGCGCCCCGCACCCCCGCCCTTTCCGGCGCGCGGCGCCATCGACTACCGCGACCCCGCTAGGCCGAGGTCGCCGACGAGCAGCGACTGGGCCTCGCCGGCCGACAGGTCGACGACCGCTCCGACCACGCGCTCGAGCGCGCCCTGCGCAGCGGACTGCGTCGTGGAGCCCGCAGTCTGCGCAGCGCCGGAACCCTCGAGGTCGGAGGTGGTGATGTACTTCACCGAGCGGGGCGTACCCATCGACATCGACGCGGACGCGATGTCCGCGATGCGTGACGGGGTCGACAGGGCGCTGCGGTCGACCTCGAGCTGGTCGACGGCCACGCGCTCCTGTTTGATCTCGGCCAACAGCTTGCTCTCGGAGAGCGAGTACTGCGCGGCATTGGCCGTGAGCGTCACGCGGGCGCCTCCGAGCACGATCGCGCAGCAGAAGATGGCGACGAAGGCGGTGAACAGCGATCGGGCACGCGCCTCTTCCGCGCGAACGCGGGCGCGACTCGTCGTCGGGGAGGAACGGGGGGCACGCGCGGGCGGCGTGTCGACGAGACGAAGGCGGGGCGTGCGGACGGCCGAGTGCGGCGCCTGGATCCGGCGTGCGGTCTGTCCCATCGCGTCCACCTCCTCTCTTCGTCTTCTCAGGCCCGTCGCCGGGCGACTTGCTCTACAGCTTCTCCGCGGCGCGGAGCTTGGCGCTCCGTGACCTCGGGTTGCGCTCTACTTCCTCGGGCGTCGGGGTGACCGCTCTCCGGGTGAGCACACGGACTACCGGCTTGACCCCACACACGCATACGGGCAGATCGGGCGGGCAGGTGCACGTTTGCGAGAGGCGCGCGAACGCCTGCTTGACGGTCCTGTCCTCCAGCGAGTGGTACGAGATGACGACGATCCGCCCGCCGGGAGACAGCCACCGAACCGCTGCGTCGAGCGCCTGCTCGAGGACCTCGAGCTCGCGG
>PKWR01000045.1 GCA_003133285.1 Coriobacteriia bacterium | reverse complement strand
GCGGCCGTCCAACTGTGCGGCGGCACGCCGGAGCAGGCGGGCCACGCGGCCTCGCTGGCGCTGCAGGGGCTTCTCGGTCTGGTCTGCGACCCGATCGGTGGGCTCGTCGAGGTCCCGTGCGTCGTGCGCAACGGCACCGGTGCGGCGGTCGCGCTCGCCGGCGCCGACATGGCGCTCGCCGGCGTGGAGTTCCCCATCCCGTTCGACGAGGTGGCGGCCGCCATGGGCGCGGTCGGCCGCAGCCTCCCACCCTCGCTTCGCGAGACCGCTCTGGGCGGTCTGGCCGTGACGCCGACCGGCAGGAAGCTCGGCGCCTGAGGTCTGGCCGAAGCGGTGCATGCCGAGGGCCCTCCCCGACACCGGGGAGGGCCCTCGTTGCGCGCCGATCGCTCAGCAGACGGCCGCGCCTACTTCTTGACCTTCGCGTAGAAGCTGTCGTCCACGAGGTCGTCGTAGGTGTAGGGGACCTTGAAGTAGCCACTCTTCGTCATGTAGTCGATGACGCCATGCAGGAACACGGGGCTGGCCTGAGCGTCCAGCTTGACCAGGCTCGCCGGCGCCATGGCGCGGCCCGGGCTCCCCATGAAGTGAGACCAGTAGTACTCGTACCGCGCGGCCGTCGGCGCCTGCCAGTCATCGCCCGCGAGGGCCAGCTTCGTGGCGTCGTAGTTCAGCTGGACGACCTTTTGCACGATCTCGGGATGCTTCTCGGCGATGTCGCGCCGCACCACGAGGACCTGGTAGGGCACGTCCGCGCCATACCCCATGTCCTTCCAGCTGATGAGCTCGTGGTAGCCCCGCTTCTGCATCGTGGTCGCGTACATGCCCCATGCAAAGACGGCCGAGTTCTTCATGGCCAGCAGATCGTTCATCACGAAGCCGGGCGATGCCATCTCGATGTTGACGGTGCCGCCGGCCGAAGCGGTGGCCATGCCGACCGACGCCAGCTTCTTCTGGAGGAGCGCCTCGATGTTGAACGCCGGGTTCATGATGCCGACCGTCTGCCCGGCGAGCTGCTTGATGTCGGTGATGGAAGGGGCCGCCAGCAGCGAGGTCCCGCCGTTCCATGAGTTGCCGATGACGACGTAGTTGTCGCCGCGCCGCCACAGCTCCTGGTTCATCGACTCGTTGCCGCTCCAGTACTCGGTCATGACGTTGAGCGGCACCCAGGCGAAGTCGTAGTAGCNNGTTCAGCGTGCCGCCGTCCTTCTGGAACATGTAGTAGTCCTGCGGCGCGATCATCGATCCCGGCAGAGACAGGAATTTGAAGGTCTTGTCGTCGTAGGTCGGGTAGTCGCGGTTGACCGGTCCCTCGTCGTGGACGGGCTTGAAGAAGTGGATGCCCGAGGGCTCGCCGTCCATGCTCGCCATGGGGTACTGCGCCGCGTCATAGACCTTGGTGACGTGGAGGAAGATCTTGTCCTTGTTCAACATGAAACTCGGCTTCTCCGAGTTCCCCGGCGCCAAGCTCGATGTCGCGGCCGGCGTCGTGCTCGTCTCGCCGGACGTCCCCGGCGTCGCCGTCGAGCATCCGCCGAGCACGAGCAGGAGTCCTGCCAGCGCGGCAACGCAGACGGCGCACCGCACCCTGTAGCTCCCCATATCCACCCCTCCGTCAGTCTGTCGCTGTTCTTCGTAAGACCACATCTGCCGACTGGCGGTGACACCCACCTGCGCGATCCTCGGGAATCCGCCCATGAACAGATGAAGTGTAGCGATGGCATCGCTCGCCCGCCATGAGCGACCGCCTCGACGGCGGGCGTCCGCTCCGGGTGGTATCCTCCATCCGCGAGAGGGAGTAGTACCCGCGCACCGGGCGGGGGCAGGCCGACAATCTCGGGCGCACGCGCCCCGGCCCTGCCGTCACATGACCTGTGATCACGAGACTCTCGGTTGCCGCCGTAGAACGCCCACGGCGCGCTGCCGAGAGTCTCTTTCTTTGGAAGGGGTAGGGAACCAGCATGAGCGACGAGAAGCAGGCCGGCCCGGCCAACGCCTATCACGTCCGGACCGCGGCCGAGGTGGTCGCGGCACTGGGAACGGACGCCGACAGCGGCCTGACCTCGGACGAGGTGGAACGCCGGTCGTCGCTCTACGGACCGAACGAGTTGCGCGCCGAGGAGAAGACCCCGCCGTGGCGGAGGTTCGTCGCGCAGTTCAACGACTTCATGATCTGGGTGCTGTTCGCCGCCGTGGCGATCTCGGCCTTCGAGGGCCAGGTTCCCGAAGCGATCGCCATCACCGCGATCCTGCTCCTCAACGGCGTGCTGGGCTTCGTGCAGGAGTACCGGGCCGAGCAGGCCCTGCAGGCACTCGAGCAGATGTCCGCGCCGGCCGCGACGGTCGTCCGGGACGGCGTGGAGACCGACATCCCGGCCACCGAACTCGTACCCGGCGATGTCATCCTCCTCGAGTCGGGCGACCGCGTCCCGGCCGACGCGAGACTCGTGCGCGCCGCGGCACTCCGCGTCGAGGAGGCGTCGCTCACCGGCGAGAGCACTCCCGTGAGCAAGGTGATCGATGTCGTCGACGACCTCGAGGCGGTCATCGGCGATCGCTACAACAGCGTCTTCGCCGGGACGTCCGTCGCCGTCGGACGCGGGAGGGCCGTGGTCACCGCCACCGGCCAGGCGACGGAGATCGGCAGGATCGCCGATCTCCTGGCCGCCCAGGAGGACCACAAGACGCCCTTGCAGGAGGAGCTCAAGCGCGTCGGGAAGACGATCGCGATGCTCGTGCTCGGCATCGCACTGCTCGTCTTCGTCGTCGAAGTGTGGAGGACGCTCGCGGGCAACGGCCTGAGCTTGTTCGACGCCTTCCGCTCGCCCGAGGCCCGGGCCTCGATCACGACGGCGCTGCTGGTGGCGATCTCGCTGGCGGTGGCCGCCATCCCCGAGGGGCTGCCGGCGATCGTGACGGTGGCGCTCTCGCTCGGGGTGCGCCGGATGGCCGGCCACAACGCGATCGTCCGCAAGTTGCACGCGGTCGAGACGCTCGGCTCCACCAGCTTCATCTGCTCCGACAAGACCGGCACCCTGACCCGCAACGAGATGACGGTCCGACGCCTCCTCGTCGGCACGGACGGTGCCGAGGTGCTTCCCGACTTCGCCCTGCAGCCCGACGAGACCGAGCCACTTCACGCGGACCGCGAGCTGCTGCTGGAGATCGCGGCATCGTGCAATGACGCGCACTTCTCCGCCGACGGCGTGCTCCTCGGCGATCCGACCGAGACGGCACTGATCGTGGCCGCGGAGCACCTGTCGGTGGACCCGATCCGTCCGCGGCGGATCGGCGAGGTCCCCTTCGACTCGCACCGCAAGCGGATGACCACCGTCCACGAGGTCGACGAGCGACGGGTCGCCTACATGAAGGGCGGCCCCGACGTGGTCGTCGGCCTCTGCACACGTGCGCTGCTCCGCGGTGAGGTCGTGCCGATGGACGATGCGCTGCGCGCCCGGCTCCACGAGCTCAACGGCGCTCTCGCCTCGGGCGGCCACCGGACGCTCGCCTTCGCGGCCCGCGAACTCGCGAAGGGTGAGCCCGACGAGGGCGAGGTCCTCGAGCGCGACATGACCTACGTCGGCATCATGGGTCTGCTCGATCCGCCGCGCGTCGAGGTGGCCGCAGCGATCGCCGAGTGCCACCGCGCCGGCATCCAGGTCGCGATGGTGACGGGCGACCACGCGCTCACGGCGCGCGCCGTCGGCGCGGAGATCGGCCTTCTCGAGGGGCGCCGCGTGCTGACCGGCGCCGAGATCGGCGCCATGAGCGACGACGAACTCTACGACGCCGCCGGGGACACGCGCATCTACGCGCGCGTCGACCCCGAGCACAAGCTGCGGATCGTCGACGCTCTCAGGCGCCGCGGACACATCGTCGCCATGACCGGCGACGGGGTGAACGACGCCCCCGCGCTCAAGAAGGCGGACATCGGCGTCGCCATGGGCCGCATCGGCACGGACGTGAGCCGCGAGGCCGCCGACATGGTGCTCTCCGACGACAACTTCGCGACCATCGTCGAGGCCGTGCGCCAGGGCCGCGCCGTCTACGACAACCTGCGCAAGTTCATCCTCTTCCTCCTCTCGTGCAACACGAGCGAGGTCCTCATCGTGTTCACGACGGCGTTGCTGTCGCCCCAGCCTGCGCTCCTGCCGCTGCAGCTGCTGTGGATCAACCTCGTCACGGACGGGCTGCCCGCTCTGGCGCTCGGAGTCGATCCGGGTTCTCCGCGGGTCATGGACCGTCCTCCGCGCGGCGCGGACGAGTCGATCCTGACTCCGAGACGGCAGATCCAGGTCGTCGTGCAGGGGGTCCTGATCACCTTGGGAGCACTGGCGATGTACCTCGGCGTCGAGAACGGCTGGATCGCGAGCGACGGCGTGCAGCACGCCCAGACGATGCTCTTCACGACGATCGTGCTGGCGCAGTTGCTGCACGCCTTCAACTTCCGCTCGGAGACGCGCTCGGTGTTCCGCCTCGAGACGCTGGAGAACCGGTGGCTGGTCTCGGCGTTCGTCGGATCCGTCGCGCTGCAGTCACTGGTCATCTACGTGCCTGCGCTGCAGCGGCTCTTCAAGACCCAGGCGCTCGGCATGCACGACTGGATCGCCGTGCTGGTGGCGTCGGTGCTGCCCCTGATACTCATCGACGCGATGAAGGTCCTCTCCGCCCGGAGGCGTGCGCGCTAGCCTCGCTCACCGTCCGTCCGTCGCTTCCGGACGACCGGCGAGGTCGAAGTTCCGTAGGATGGGCGGGTGGCGTCCGGCGCACGGTCCTACTGTCCATGTCGAGCGGAGAAAGCGGTGGAGCGCACGCGCGGTGACTCGAGCCGTCTGTGGCAGCGCTTCGTGCCGCGGACGATGGGCGCCCGCCTCGTGCTCACGGCCGCGTTCCTAGCGTTCGTCACGACCGCGGTGACCCTCGGGATCAACGCCGCGCTCGTCAACGCCCGCGCCGAGGCGTGGACGCGCAGCGACGTCGTCGCCACCGTGCAGGGATTCCGCTCGTTCCTGGCGCTCGAAGGCCAGGGGCTGAGCGAACCACTCACGCATATCGCCGGCACCCCCTCCTTCCGCTCGATGTGCGCCACGTCGGACAAGGCCGGGCTGCAGCGGCAGTACGGGACGCGGTTGCTGGACGAGACCGGGGCGAACGCGCTGCTCTGTCTCGGCGCGACCGGCGACGCGCTGGTGTCCAACGGTGCCGACGCGGACGTCTCCAGGCTGCGCGACCTTGCCGTCGTGCGCGGGTCGCTCGAGACCACCGGGCTCGTTCGCCTGTCGGGCGGCGTGGCGATCGTTTACGGGGCACAGGTCGTCGCACCGGACGGGTCGGGGCGCGTCGGGTATCTGATCGCCGCCCGCACGCTCGGTGCCGCGCGGCTCGCGGAGTTCGACACGATGATGCGCACGGTCCGGTCCAGCCTGCACGAGAGCGCCTACCGGCCCGCCGGCGTCGCGCTGCTCTCGATGCCCGTCGACGGCGGCGTTGCCTCGTACGGGATGAACGGGGGCGTGGTCGTCGCGGTCAGCGACCTCCCGGCAGCCGGCGGGGGATCCGCAGGCACCATCGAGCTGCGCGACCTGGACCCGCGCGGACTGCGCATCTCGTCCGTGGCGACCGAGTCCGCCATCCTGGCGGCTCTGGCGGCCGCGATCATCGGGATCGGACTCGGGCTGTGGCTCGCCGGGATCATGCGACGCCCGATCGGCCGGATGATCCGCCAGATGCGCCGGCGCGCCGTGGCTGCCGCAAGGGGTGAGACCGATGCCAGCCAGTCCCCGGGCACCGATCCGATCCTTCCGGTCGAGTTCCAGGAGCTCGCATCCGTCATCGAGGACCTGATCGGCGGCCTGGACGCGGGACGCGCCGAACTCGAGAGGGCGAAGCGCGAGACCGAGTCCGCCGAGGAGATCCTGGGCGTGGTCGTCAACGAGTCCCGGGAGGCGAAGATCGTCCTGGAGAACGACCTCGTCGTCATCGCCAACCCCGCCGCCGCCGAGGCCGTCGGCGCTCCCTTGTCCGATCTCATCGGACACACCGCGACCAGTGCGCTGTCCGGGGTCCGAGTCGCCGACGAAGACGGCGGCGACCTCACGGGGGCCGAGCTCATCGAGCGCGCCCTCGAAGGGCGTACCACCGTGGCGCTGACGCTGCCGGACGGCTCTCAGCGCTGGTATGCGGTCGACGCGGTCCGTCACGTCGACGACCGTCGCGAGCGGGTGCTGCTCACCGCCCGAGACGTGACCGAGGAGCGCAGGATCTCCTCGATCCGCGCCGAGATCATCTCGCTGGTGGGCCACGACCTGCGCTCGCCGCTCACTGTTGTGATCGGCTACCTCGACCTGATGACCCGGCCGATGACGGACGCGGAGCGTGCCCGCGCGATCGACGCGGCCCGTCGCAACGCGGCACGCATGGCCGACCTCCTTGAGGACCTCTTGTCCGCGACCCGCGCCGAGGAGCTGCTCGCGGCGTCCGACCTGGTGCCGACGTCGCTCTCAGCGCTTGCGGAAGAGGTCGTCGCTTCGCTCGCGCCGACCCACTCCGAGCGGCCGCTCCTGCTCGACCAACAGTGCGACCCGATCGTGCTGGGCGAGGAGAAGCGGCTCCGGCAGGTGCTCGTCAACCTCGTGACGAACGCCTACAAGTACTCCCCCGACCCGGATCCGATCGTCGTCCGCATCCGGTGCGATGAGAAGAGCGCCTTCATGGAGGTGGTCGACCACGGTCCCGGCATCCCGCCCGAGGAGCGCCACCACGTCTTCGAGCGCTTCGCGCGGCTGAACGCCGGCGAGGGACGCCAGGGCGTGGGCCTCGGGCTCTACATCGTGAACATCATCGCGCGCAACCATGGCGGGTCGGTGCACGTGGAGGAGACCCCGGGGGGCGGTGCGACGTTCGTCGTCACGCTGCCGCTGGTAGGGACGATGATCGACGGAGAGTTCGTGCTCTGACGAAGGGGCGTCAGCCCCTGCGGCTCGCCCACTCTTCGAGCGCCAGCCCGACGAGCCGCTCGCACAGCTCGGGGAACGGGATCCCCGCCGCCGCAGCGGCGTCGGGCAGCAGGCTCGTCTTGGTCATCCCGGGGATGGTGTTCGTCTCGAGCAGGAAGACGTCCCCGTCGGGAGTCACGATCGTGTCGGAGCGCGACATGCCCGTGCAGCCGAGCAACCGGTGCGCCTCGACCGCGAGTCGCTGGCACTCGGCGCGCGCGTCCTCGCTGACCCGCGCCGGGATGATGTGGCGCGACATGCCCGGAACGTACTTCGACTCGTAGTCGTAGAAGGCGTTCTGAGGGACGATCTCGAGTGTCGGGAGGGCGATGGGCTCTTCGTTACCGATGACCCCGACCGTCACCTCGGCCCCCGGTTCGAAGCGCTCAACGAGCACAAGTGGATCGAAGCCGAAGGCGAACTCGATCGCCTCGCCGAGGCGCGCGGGATCGCTGACGATCGTCATCCCGACCGAGGAACCCTCGTCCGCAGGCTTGACGACGGTCTTGTCGCCGAGTTCGGCGGTGATCGCGGCGACGTCGTAGGGCAGGCCCCGCTTCACGGTGACATAGGCCGGCGTCGTCAGGCCCGCCAACGTGTAGAAGTGCTTGCTCATCACCTTGTTCATGGCAAGGGCGCTCGCGAGCACCCCGGATCCGACGTAGGGAAGGTCGAGCAGTTCGAGAAGGCCCTGGACGGTGCCATCCTCGCCGAACCTGCCGTGCAGGCAGATGAAGGCGACGTCCGCGTGCGAGGACTCGATCTCGGAGACGAACCCGGGAACTCCCGTGTCCACCGTCACGACGTCGAAGCCGCGCTCGGACAGCGCGGACGCCACCTGAGCGCCGGTGTTGAGGGACACCTCCCGTTCAGCGGACCGGCCTCCCAGCAGGACGACGACGCGCTTCTGCTCGTGCATTGTCTGCTCCACTATGTCCGTCCGCCGATCAGCGGATGACACCGACGGCGTGGAAGCTCACGGCGATCAGAGCGATCACCCACACGGCCACGCCCGCCGCGGTCCAGCCGAGGACGCGCAGCAGGATCGCGCGGCCGACGATGCCCCGATCGACGGCGCTGGCGCGCGCCTGAGCACTGGAGCGGACGATCATGCCGGCCACGATGCCGATGACGACCAGGGCGACGCCGCCGTAGACCAGGATGCCGTAGAGGGACGCGCCCATGAGAGCTTCGAGCCCCTCCGCCGCGGTCGGCCACAGCAAGTACGCGAGCCCGCCCGCGAAGATCGCCCACACGGCGACCAGCGCCCAGAACGGAGCGCGGGTCCACATCTCGTCCTCGACTGCGGGAGCCTCGGCGAAGGTGTCGGACATGGCCGCGGCAAGGACATCGACACGCTCGGGTTCGGGCGGCGCGGCCTCTCCTGGGGCGGCCGGCCCGACGGTTGCGGCGGAGACGCCCGCCATCTCGGCGACGAGCTCGTCGAGGGTGAACTGAGGCCGGTCGGGCACCTCGGGCTCTGCCTCGGCAACCGACTCTCCGAACTCGGTGTCGAGGTCCTCGGAGGCGTCCTCGGGGGCCGCAGCGAGGTCGTTGAAGTCGACGTCGTCCATCTCGTCGGGACCGGCCCCGCCGGGAATGATCACGAGTCCGGAACCCTCGGTGATCGGCTCCTCTGCAACGACGGGCTGCTCGGGCGCCTGCTCGTCACGGGGCATTTCCTCGTCGCTCATTGGTCCCTCCCGATCGATGGCTGCTGCAGCGAAGTCTACGCGAGCGCCGCCGCCCCCACAAACGGGCTGCGTCGCCCGGAGGAGCGCTGCTCGCCTGACTCCATCGATTCTTCACACCTCGCGGACGCGCGATGGTTAGACTCTGACCATCCGACCAAGGACGGAGTGCAGAAGTGAGCGACCACACGAACGACGAAGTCCCCCCTGACGCCCCCGAAGTGATCGCCCCCGTGGTCCCCCAAGCGCCTGCAGAGGTTCCCGCCGCAGTGACGCCCGAGCCCGTGGCGTCTGCTGCCGCCTTCGTTCCCGCACCGCCCGACGCAGGCCCCGCCCCCCTCGTCACTGAGGCCTCCCCCTCCGCGACTCCCGGTCGTCCCCGCTTCCCGGTGATGCTCGGCGTGACGCTCGCCGTGGCGTGCATCCTTGTCGCGACCGTCGTCGGGGGCGTGGCGGGAGTGGCTGCGTCTCGCTGGTACGGCCAAGCCGGGCACATCACGACGAGCGTGCTGACCTCGGCCGACGAGCCGGTGGCCGCAGCCGCGGCCGTCGCCCTCCCCTCCGTCGTGAACATCGACGTCACCGGCTCGACCTCGTCGAGCGGGCTCCCCGGCGGCCATCCGGACGTCCCGACCGGGGGGACCGGATCCGGCGTCGCCTACAAGTCCACGAGCGACGGCGGCACCTACATCGTCACGAACGATCACGTCGTCGCGGGCGCCAAGTCCATCGTCGTGACCCCCGCCGACGGCAACCACTACGACGCGACGCTCGTCGGGACCGATCCTGAGACCGACATCGCGGTCGTGCGCATCTCGCAGGTGGTTCCCGTGATCTCCGTCGGCGACTCCGAGAAGCTCGTCGTGGGCCAGATGGTCGTCGCCATCGGGTCGCCCTTCGGCCTGCAACACTCGGTTTCGAGCGGCGTCGTCTCCGCGCTGCACCGGTCGATCACGACCAACAGCAGCGCCGATGCGACCGGCTCCGTCTATCCGCTGGTCGACGTCATCCAGACCGACGCGGCGATCAACCCCGGCAACTCCGGCGGAGCGCTGATCGACCGCGAGGGTCGGCTCATCGGCATCGACTCGGCCATCTACACCGACTCCGGCTCCAGCGCGGGCATCGGCTTCGCCATCCCCGAGAAGACCGCGCTGCGCATCGCCGACGAGCTCATCTCGGGCACCAAGGCGACGCACCCCTTCCTGGGCGTCGAAGGCCTCACGGTGAGCGATGCTGAAGCGAACCGACTGGGGCTCGCGAAGGCAGAGGGCGCCCTCATCAAGAAGGTCTTCCCCGATACCGGCGCCGCAAAGGCCGGCCTCAAGGTGGACGATGTCGTCCTGGCCGTCGGCGATCAGCCGGTCCGCACGATGGACGACCTGATCCTCCAGATCCGCAGGACGTCGGTCGGTGACACGGTCAGCCTCAAGGTGTGGCGCAACCGCGCGGAGATCACCATCCGGATGGTCGTCGGAGACAAGCCGGCCTCGCTGACCTAGGACCTGCACGGCCCGGTCACCTCGGGTGCACGCATTCGAGAACCGCGTTCCTTGTGGGGCGCTCTTGCACGACTCGATCAATACGGGAGGAGAATGGAACATGGTCGTCATGTATCGCTGCAAGGGGTGTGGCTACCTGCACGTCGGCCCGGCACCCGAGACGTGTCCGGTGTGCGGTGTGCCGAAGCAGTTCTTCGTGGAGTACGAGGGACCCGGCGACCTGAGCGGCTCGAAGACCCTCGAGAACCTCAAGGCCGCCTTCGCCGGGGAATCCCAGGCGAACCGCCGCTACACGCTGTGGTCGCGCATCGCCGAGCTCGAGGAAGCGCCCGTCGCGGCGGTCGCCGCCTTCGACCATGCCGCCGCCGAGGAGACCGCGCACGCGCTCGGGCACCTCGCCTACATGGGCGGTGCGGGATCGACAGCGGAGAACCTGAGCGCGGCCATCGAGGGCGAGGGCTACGAGTTCCGCGAGATGTACCCGGCCTTCGCCGAGCAGGCAGAGGCCGAGGGCTTCCCCGAGGTCGCATTCTACTTCCGGCGCGTCGGCTCGTTCGAGGGGCAGCACCGTGCCGCGTACGAGGCCGCACTGGCGGAGCTCGAGGGCTGAGTCCGAGACCCGTCCGATGAAGAGGGCGCGCCGCGATGACCGCGACGCGCCCTCTTCGCGTCCCTGCTAGAGTGACGGCCGTGGACACGCGCTGCGACATCGGTTCTCTCTCCCGCGAGCAGATCGCTGATGCCTTCGCGCTGCTCGGCCTTCCCCGGTTCAGGGTCGGTCAGGTCGTGCGATGGCTCTACGGGCGCGGCGCCATGGGCTTCGCCGAGATGACGGACCTGCCGGCCTCCTTGCGCGACGAGCTGTCCCGCCGCTACGTCGTGGGGGGCGCCGAGGTCGTCATGCGCCAGGTGTCCGAAGACGGGACGCGCAAGTACCTCGTGCGCTTCGACGACGGCACGTCCGTCGAGACGGTCGGGCTCCCCGACGGTGACCGCCTCACCGTGTGCTTCTCCACACAGGCCGGCTGCGCGATGGGCTGCACGTTCTGCGCCACGGGCCGCGCCGGTTTCACCCGAGACCTCACGTGCGGCGAGATGGTGCGGCAGGTCCTGCTCGTCGCCGATGACTTCGGGCGTCGTGTCACCAACGCGGTCGCCATGGGACAGGGCGAGCCGTTCGCGAACTACGACGCTTCGCTGGCNNCGCTTCGGCGAGGAGCCGGAGCAGTTCACCCTCGCCGTCTCCCTGCACTCCGCCGTGCAGAAGACCCGCGACCGCCTGATGCCCGGCGTTCGGGGCGTCGCGCTCCCCGCGCTGCGAGAGACGCTCGTCGCGTATGCGGAGCGCTCGGGACGTCGGCCTACGCTGGAGTACGCGCTGGCAGCCGGCGTCAACGACACGGACGCGGAGCTGGAAGCTCTCCTCGCGTTCGCTCGCGGGATGCTCGTCCACGTGAACCTGATCCCGGTGAACCCCGTGACCGGCGCGGGGCTCGACCGATCGGTGGCCGATCGCATCCGCCTCTTCCGAGACACGCTGCAGCGCGCCGGGATCGAGGTCTCGGTACGCGTCGAACGCGGCTCGGACATCGACGCGGCCTGCGGCCAGCTGCGACAGCGGGTCGAAACGGACGCGTCGGGCGCCGGCACGGAGGCCTAGCGGCTGCGCGCAGCCCGTGCCCCCGGATGGGTCACCGGGCACAGCCCGCCCGATACCGGGCAGTCGGGACAGACGGCCGCGTCGAACGAGCGCAGTCGCTCGAACTCGCCGCGGGACATGCGCGCGAATGCATGCGCGATCCGCGCCGCTATCCCTGCGCGGTCGCTCGCGGTGAAGACGAACGGCGTCTCGTCGCAGCCGTCCTCCACGCGCACGAACCGGACGGTGACTGCGGTGCAGCCGCCGACGAGCAGCGCCAGTGCGTAGACCTCCGCCTGCGAGGCGTAGCGCTTCGCGTCGGGCGCACCCGTCCGCCCGGTCTTGTAGTCGATGACGGTGGCCTGGTCGCCGTCACGGACCACCAGGTCCATGTTGCCGGCGACGATCCCCCCGTCGACGCGTATCGCGAACGGGACCTCGGCGCGTCCCTCCGCGAGCAGGCGTCCCGCCGCGGAAGCCGCGAACGCGTCGACGGCCGTACGCAGGCGATCGATCGCCCCGGGCGCGAGCCGATGCGCCGACGCGAGGGCGCGGAGGCGCGCCGCGTCGACGGGGCGACCTTCCGCGAGCGTCTGCAGGGCGCCGTGGAGAGCGGAGCCCAGGGCGCGCGGGTCCTCTCCCTGGGCCGAGTCGATCGAGCCGACGCCGAGCATGCGCTCGGCGAAGAAGCGGTAGCCGCACTTCTCGTAGAGCGCAAGTGCGGTGTAGGAGGTCTCCGCAGGAACGGCGATGGGTTCAGGGTCGCGCAAGACCGTCGTCGAGGTCGCGGCCGCAGCCTGGCTCGCGGTCCGTGTGAGCGGTCGCGTCTCCCCTGTCACCCGCTGGCCGTCCTCGTCCGCGGCCGTGATCTCGGTCACGGCGAGCCCCGGCACCCCCTCCGGTCCCGCCTCGTCGATCGCCGCACGGAGCCGGTCAACGTCGGTCTTGTCGCCGGGCGCCTTGTCGAGGCGCGCCGACCCGGTGAGGAACAGCGCCTGCTCGGCGCGCGTGCATGCGACGTAGAAGACCCGCTTGGACTCCTCGAGGTCGAGGCGCTCGTCCTCCTCGTCGCCGCGCTTCCATGCAGAGGCCTTGGGCGCCTTGTCGGGCGCGGCCTTGCTCACGTTGGCGACCGCAACAAGCTTCCCGCCGTTCCGGACGACCATGAAGGCGTCCGACGAGCGCGCCGAGCCGTGCCCGAGGTCGGCCACCGCCACGACGGGGAACTCGAGACCTTTGGCCCCGTGCACGGACATGACCCGCATGGCCCCCGACCCCTCGACCGCGGTGGTGACCGCGGGCTCCCTGCGGACGTAGGTCTCCCGGTCCGCGAGGTAGCGCAGGAAGGCTGCCGGGTCGGCGGGAGTGGACTGCTCGAACTCGGCCGCGAGGCGTGCCGCCTTCCCGAGGTTGCCGCGAGCCCCTCTGCGCGAGAAGCAGCCCCCGCCGGGACCCAGCGCCGAGATCGCGTAGAGGATCGCGTCGGCGAGGCGGATGCGCCCCTGCCGCTCGCGCAGCAGATCGATCGTTTCGCGCACGAGCGCGGCGCGCCGGGCTTCGGGCTCACTGAGGCCCAGTCCCGCCGCGGAGGGTAGCGCCGCCCACAGGTCGTGGTCCGGCCTCGACGCCGCCAACAGGCATAGGGCGTCGTCGGAGAGGCCGCCCAGCCCGCCGGCGAGCAGCCCGAGAACGCCCTCGCCGTCGAGGGGGTTGGCGAGCACCCGCAGCAGGGAGCGCACGTCGGCCACCTCGGGAGTCGCGTAGAAGCCGCCGGTGTCCCCCGCGTAGACCTCGAAGCCCACCGCCCGGAGGGCGTCCACGAACGGCGGCGCCGTCGTCATCGCACGCACCAGCACCACGATGTCGTCGGGCGCCATGCGGCCCTCGTCGACCAGTCCGCGCAGGCGGCGCGCCAACGCGCGGGCCTCCGCCTCACGCCAGGCGTTGCCCTCCCACCCGGACTTGTCGACGAGGATCGCCTCGGTGCGCGGCTCCCCTGCCGGCCACATCACTGTCGATGGGTGCTCGCCGGCGTCATCGAGGTGCAGGTAGTCGACACCGAAGAACCCGGGACGCGCGAAGAGACCGTTGAGCGTGGCGAGCACGTCCGGATGCGACCGGTAATTGACCGCGAGCCGGCACGACTCACCATCGTCGGCCGCCTCGGCCGACCGGCGCTGGTCGACGAACAGGCCCACGTCGGCGTCCCTGAAACGGTAGATCGACTGCTGCACGTCCCCCACGAGACACAGCCCTCGTCCGGCGACGGGCCTGATCGCCTCGAACTGCAGGTTGTTGGTGTCCTGGAACTCGTCGATCATGACCTGCGCGAACTGCCTCTCGTAGCGCGCCGCGGACTCCGGACGCTCGCGCCACAGGCGGCGCGTCAGGAGCTGCAGATCCTCGAAATCGAGGACGCCGAGCGCCGCCTTCGCCTCCTCGTAGGACCGGCCGTAGGCGGTCATGACTTCGAGCCACGACGCTGCGTCCTCGGCCGCCAGCACGTCGACCCCGGCCCGGGACGCCGCGTCCAGCGCCTCGTTCGCCGCGCCGGTGAGCTGCGTGGTCTCCTCGCGGCCCCGCAAGGCGCCGTGGTACCTGTCGTGCAGGGCTGCGGCCTCGAGCGCGGCGTCACGATCGATCGTCCCCGCGGCCAGGCGCTCGGAGACCGCGAGGGCCTCCGTATACTTCGATGTGTTGGAGTCGATGGTCGCGTTGGCCGTCAGAGCCCCGTATCCGGCCACTGTGTCACGCAGGGACGGAGACAGGACCCGAAGCGCCGCGGCCAGGTCGGACGGCGCACACGGCACCACGTCCGCCACGTCGGCTCCCATCGAGCGCACGCGATCGTAGGAGGCCCGCACCGTCTTGCGAAGGACCTCGGGGCCGTGCAGGTCCATGAGGCGCGCGACCCGCTGGTTCGCCAAGAGCTCGGTCATCCCCCGCTCGAACGCCTCCCGCCGGACCACGCCGACCCGGGGGTCGACGAGCACTCCGAAACCGGGATCTATCCCGAGCTCGAGCGCGTGACGGCGCACGATACGCGCGCAGAACCCGTGGATCGTCGATATCCACGCTCCGTCAACCTCCCGAGCGAGGTCCGGCCGCTCGCGCTCCAGGAAGACCCGGCGGACGCGCTCCACGAGCTCGCCCGCCGCCTTCTCGGTGAATGTGATCATCAAGACCGAGCGCATGGGCCTCGCCTCGCCACCCGCTTCGCCCAGCAAGACCGCATCGGCGAAGCGCACGGCCAGGACGCGGGTCTTGCCGGATCCCGCGCCGGCGCTGACGACGACCCGCCGAGAGGCGCTGGAGACCGCCGCCTGCTGTCCGCTGTTGAGCTCGGAGACGCTCATGCTCCGATCCCCTCGGGGCAGAACGGGAGTGCCGAGCAGTATGCGCAGCGTGTCGCGTCCGGGGACGGCGTGATGTCGCCCGCCTTCATGCCCTCCGAAGCGGCGCGGGCGGTCACGACCGCCTGCTCGAGCAGCACGTCGATCGCCGCGGGCTCCACGACGTCGTTGGCGAAGAAGGATCCGACGACGGTCCCGGACACGAAGCCGCGATCGCCTCCCGTCGACAGGCTGCGGTACAGCCCGCCCGCGACGGGCATCCCGAGCCGGAGCGATGCGGCGAGCGCATAGAGCTGCAGCTGGACGAGGCCCTCCCGGCCCATCTCAGCGTAGGACTTGGCCTTGCTGCGCTTGTAGTCGATGACGATGAGGCCCTGCGGACCGATGTCGATGCGGTCCGCCCTCCCCTTGATCCTCACGCCGCCCAGGTCGATCGGCTCGTCGCCATCCTCGAGGCCGAAGGACCACTCGAACTCGGCAGGGGCGTAGTCGGGCAGGAAGCGCGCGTCACGCTCCACCAGTCGCAGGACCGCGGGCTCGACGGAGGAGAGCAACCACTCCTCGTCGAGGGTGGATGGTGCCGGCGAGTCGGCGATCGCCCTGCCGACGGCGACGCGAGCGAGCGCGAGGGCCTCTCCCAGACGCTCCGGGGTCACGCGCGGGCGCGAGCCGTCGGCCGTCCATTCCTTGTAGAACGCCGAGAGCGCATTGTGTGTCGCCAACCCGGCGACCATCACGTCCACCTCGGCATCGGGCGTACGCGGACGCAGCCTGCGTTCCACGAACCAGCGGTACGGGCACGCCGTGTAGCGCTCGACGTCGCCGGGGCTGACCGCGTCTATGGTCGCCAACGTCGCCAGGGCCGCCGTGTCGGACAGCAGACCGCGCGCGGCGCAGAACACCCCCCGGACGGCCCCGTCGTCCTCCTGGGCCCGCACGACGGTCTGCGGCAGCCCCGGGCACTCTTCGATCGGGGCACCCGGCTGGCGGTAGAGGTCGAGGAACTCCTCCCAGAAGACGGAGGCGCGGAGGGGACGGCCCTCCTCGTCGGTCTCCCGGCGCACGAGGGTGAGCGACCTCGTCGCGGCGGTCGCCGCAAGGTAGAACGCGAGGCGTTCCATCCGCGGCTGCTCGTCGGGGTCGGACTCCAGACCCAGCGCGCGCAGCGCCCCGAGCACTGCGTCGCCCTCCAGACGGTCGTCGGTCCCCCGCCTCGGCGTTTCCCCCGCCGTCAGCCCGCCGAGGATCACGGCGTCGAAGCTGCGGCCCCGCAGGCCGTCGAACGAGGTCACGGTGACCCGCCCCGAGGCCTCCCCGTACGC
>PKWR01000073.1 GCA_003133285.1 Coriobacteriia bacterium | reverse complement strand
CCCGCACCGAGCAGGCCCGCCAGACGCCCGGCGAGGAGGATCAGCGCGGCGAGGTGCAGCCCAGACGAGGTGACCGCCCAAGCGACGCCGGCTGTGCGCGCGTCCTCGAGCAGCGGCGCGGCTGCCCCGACCGCCGGTGCCCCGAAGAGCATCGACGCGAGCAACGCAGGCCCGCCTCCGTCCATGCGGGCCAGTTCACGTAGGCAGCCGCCTCTCCACGCGGCCACGATACCGAGCGGACCCGGGGCCCAACCCTCGACGGCGACGCGCCAGGGAGAGGCGCGAAGCGTCTCCCCGAGCCGAAAGGAGTCCCCCGACGCCTCCTGCCGCAGAAGGCCTCGCAGGCGAGCGCTGATGCGCACCCGTGCGCCGTAGTCAGGTCTTCCCGCGCCGGCCGGCCACGCCACGACCGCCGTGACACCCCATGGCGCCGCGTCCAGCCGCACATCCACCGTCGTTCCGAAGGCCCCGGTGCGCGGATCGACACTCACCGTCCCGGTCCACTCCCGCGGTCCGAGCGCCTCGAGACGCGCCGCGGAAGCGCCCGCGTACAGCCCCTGGCCCAGCGCGACCACGAACGCCAGTGCGCAGACCAGGAGGACCGGCCGCAGTCCACGCGGTCGCGCGACGGCAGCCCCGAACCCGAACAGCGCCGTCGCGCCCAGCGCAGCCATCGTCACCGCCGGCCGCCCGTCGATCCAACATCGCAGGGCCGCCTCCGTGCCCGCGCGCGATGCGATCCAGACACCGGCGGCGACCCAGAGCAGGGGTGAGATCGACGGTCGTTCCTCCGCCCGGCGCGTCCTGACGGCGATGGACCGGAGGGAGTCGGACACAAACGCCTGCAGCCCGGCCCTCATCACGGTCATCCGACGGTCACAAGGTCCTTCAACGCCTCGAGCTTCGCCGGCCCGATGCCGGGGACCCGCATCAGGTCGTCGACGGTGCGGAACGGCCCGTTCTCGGTCCGATCCGAGACGATCTTGCTGGCGGTGGAGGGCCCGACACCCGGAAGCGTGTCGAGTTGCGCCTCGGTCGCGGTGTTGAGGTCGATCTTCCCGGGTCGCGCGGTCGCGCCAGGGGACGCGGCGGCGCCAGCCGGCCCTCCCGCTCCCTGCCGCGGGATCGCGACCTGCTCCCCGTCCGCGACCACCCGCGCCAGGTTGACCGCCGACTGGTCCGCGGCCCCGAGCGCGCCGCCCGCCGCCTGGACCGCGTCGACGACGCGCGAGCCGCCGCGCAGCTCATAGACCCCGGGGCGCCGCACCTCCCCCACCACATGGACGGTCNNGGGCGCGGCCCCGTGCGACGACTCGATCGAGGAACTGCTCGCCGGTGAGCCCGGCACTCCCGCATTCCCGGCGGCACCGCCCGGGGCCGTCACGCCCGACCACCACAGCGCGCTCACGCTGCAGACGGCCAAAGCCCCGCCGATCCAGGCTGCCGCCCGACCGGTCGACGGCAACCCGTCGAACCCCGCGCGACACGCCAACTCCTCGACCCAGTCGCGCAACTCCCCCAGCACGAGAAGGACGCCCCCTCATCGCCGATGCGGACGAGGGGGCGTCCTGTCTCTCAGTGCCGGACCCCGCGAGCGGATGTCCGGACCAAAGCATGTCGCGCCGGGCTTACCGGACGCCGACCCGCTCCTTGCGCGGGACGCCGGACCTAGCCGGCCACCACGCTCACGAGCTTGCCGGGGATGACGACGACCTTGCGCACGGTCTTGCCTTCGAGATGCACGACCACGTTCGGGAGCGCGAGGGCGGCAGCGACGATGTCACTCTCGGCTGCGTCGACGGCGACGGTCAGCCGGTCGCGCACCTTGCCGTTGACCTGGACGGGAAGCTCGACCTCGTCCGCCACGAGCGCGGCAGGGTCGAACTCGGGCCACGGAGTGCGGTGCACCGAGCCCGACTCGCCCAACACCTCGTGCCACAGCTCCTCGGCCATGTGGGGTGCGAAGGGCGCCAGCATCAGCGTCAGGTCCCGGGCGACCGAGCGCATCAGCGCATGGTCGCGCTCGTCCGCGGGGACGTCCCGCCGGTAGTCGTATGCCGCGTTCACGTACTCCATGAGCGCGGAGATCGCGGTGTTGAACTGGAAGCGCTCGATGTCATCGCCGCACTTCGCGACAGAGGCCGCCACGGCGCGCCGCAGCGCCTTCTCCACGGGCCCGGGCATACGGACCGCGTCCAGGACGTTCGAGGTCTCCTCGGCGGTCTCGTCGACAAGGCGCCATGCTCGGTTCAGGAACCTCCACATGCCGTCGAGGCCCTCGTAGGACCAGTCGAGGTCCTTGTCCGGGGGCGCCATGAACAGGATGTAGACGCGCAGCGCGTCCGCGCCGTACTTCGCGATCATGTCCTCGGGGGCCACGACGTTGCCCCTCGACTTCGACATCGTCGCCCCGTCGAGCTTGACCATGCCCTGCGTCAGCAGGTTCGTGAACGGCTCGTCGAACTCCAGCAGCCCCAGGTCACGCAGCACCTTGGTGAAGAAGCGCGAGTACAGCAGGTGCAGGATCGCATGCTCGATGCCGCCGATGTACTGGTCGACGGGCATCCAGTAGCCGGCTTTGGCGGGATCGAACGGCGCCGAGTCGTTGCGTGCGTCGCAGTAGCGCAGGTAGTACCAGGACGAGCACGTGAAGGTGTCCATCGTGTCGGTCTCGCGGCGGGCCGCTCCCCCGCACTTCGGGCACATCGTCTCATAGAACTCGGGATGGTCGGCGAGCGTCTCACCCTTGGTGACGTCGACGTCCATGGGCAGGACGACCGGGAGCTGGTCCTCGGGCACCGGGACGAGCCCACAGGTCGGGCAGTGGACCGCCGGGATCGGGTTGCCCCAGTAGCGCTGGCGCGAGATGAGCCAGTCGCGCAGGCGGAAGTTGACCGACTCCTCGCCCAGCCCTCGCTCGCCGAGCCAGTCGGTCACCGCGTGCATGGCTTCGGACTTCTTGCCGCCGCGCATGCCGGTGAACCGGCCGGACTGCACGAGCGTGCCTTCGGCCGGGCAGGCCACCTCCCACTCGACGTCCTCGAGCACGAGCTCCTTGACGCCGCCGAGGCTGGGCAACAGCGGATCGCCGTCGGCGAGCACGACGGGCGGTATCGGCAGGTGGTACTTGCGGGCGAACTCGAAGTCGCGCTGGTCGCCGCAGGGGACGGCCATCACGGCGCCGGTGCCGTAGTCCATCAGGACATAGTCGGCGACCCACACCGGCACCTTCGCGCCGTTGACGGGGTTGACGACAAAGCGGCCGGTGAAGGCGCCGGTCTTCTCCTTCTCGCCGCCCGCGCGCTCGACCGCCGACTCACTGGCAGCCTTGGCCACGACCTTCATGACCTCGGCCTCGTACTCTGTCCCGGCAACGAGCCGCGAGACGAGCGGATGTTCAGGTGCGAGCAGGAAGAACGAGCAGCCGAACAGCGTGTCGGGCCGCGTCGTGAAGACGGTGATGCGCTCGTCGGTCGGCTCGCCGTCGGCGTCGCACAGCATGAAGACCACGTCGGCGCCCTCGCTGCGACCGATCCAGTTGGCCTGCATGGCCTTGACACGCTCCGGCCAGCCCGTCAGGTCGTCGAGGTCGTCCAGCAGCTCCTGCGAGTACTCCGTGATCTTGAGGTACCACTGCTCCAGCTCGCGCTTCTCGACCTTGGACTTGCACCTCCAGCACACGCCGTCGCCGATGACCTGCTCGTTGGCGAGGACGGTCTTGCACGACGGGCACCAGTTGACCGGCGAGGAACGGCGCTCGACCAGCCCGCGCTCCCACGCCTTCAGGAAGATCCACTGCCCCCAGCGGTAGTACTCGGGGTCGCAGGTCCGAACCGCGCGGTCCCAGTCATAGCTGAAGCCCATGCGCCTGAAGGAGGCCGCCTGGGTCTCGATGTTCGCGTAGGTCCACGTGGCCGGATGGCTGCCCGACTTGATCGCGGCATTCTCGGCCGGCAGTCCGAACGCGTCCCAGCCGATGGGATGGAGCACGTTGAAGCCGCGCATGGTCGCGTGGCGGGCGACGACATCGCCGATCGTGTAGTTGCGCACGTGGCCCATGTGGATGTCGCCCGAAGGGTACGGGAACATCTCAAGGACGTACTTCTTGGGACGTGCGGAGTCCTCGGTGACGTGGTGGAGACCGTCACGTTCCCAGGTCTCCTGCCACTTCGGCTCGATGGCGAGCGGATCGTACTTGGTCACGGCGTGCCCTCCGCGCGAATGAGTGTCTCGTGCGGAGCATCATAGCGAATCGCGCGCCTCGCCGACCTCCGCCCCTCGTGACGGAGGAGCGACGCGAGACCGGTCAGCGGCGCTCGGGCGTGGTGAGGAAGTCGAGGCGGCCGTCCTCATACAGGCGTAGGCACGCCGTGACGACATCCGCGTCGTACAGCTCGGGGTGGTCCTTGATCTCGGCGATCGCGGCCTGGATCCCCACCGCGGGGCGGTACGGCCTGAAGGAGGCCATCGCCTCGACGACGTCGGAGAGGGCGACGATGCGAGCAGCGGGAAGGATCGCGTCGCCACGGACGCCCGAGGGGTACCCCGAGCCGTCCATGCGCTCGTGGTGCTGGAGGATGATCTCGGCCACGGGCCACGGGAACGACACGTCGACCAGGATCTCGTAGCCCGCCTGCGCGTGTTCCTTGATGAGCGCGGACTCGGAGACGGAGAGCCGTCCGGGCTTGGTCAGGATCTCGGTCGGGATGCGCAGCTTGCCGATGTCGTGCAGCAGAGACGCCATGGACACGGCCGCGATCTCGTCAGGCGAGCATCCCATCTCCTGGGCGATCATCTCCCCGAGCTGCGCCACGCGCATCTCGTGGCCCTTGGTGTAGGGGTCGCGCGCCTCGACGATCTTGCCCATCGCCTCGGCCACCTCGTACACCATCTGCTCCAGCTGTGCGTTCGAGGACACGAGATCCTCCTCGATGCGGTGGTGATGCTCGCGTGCCCGCAGGCTGCCGATCCCGAAGGCGAGGTCGGCCGAGAGTTCCTCGAGAAGGCCGACCTCCTTCGCGTCGAAGGCATTGACCACGTCGGAGTAGACCACGAGGAGACCGAACGGCTCGCTGTCGCGGTCGACCAGCGGGAAGGCGGCCAACGACCGGTAGCCGCGCGAGACTGCTGCCTCGCGCGACTTGAACGTGGCGTCCGTCATGGTGTCCCTCAAGACGACCGGATGCGATTCGCGCAGGGCACGGCCGCCCGGTCCGTTGCCGGTCGGGCTGTCGTCCCACGTCACGAGGATCTCGCCGAGGTAGCCGTCCTCGTGACCACTCGACGCCACGGGGACCACGCGGCTGGAACCGTCGGGCGCCTTCATGCCGACCCATGCCATGCGGTACCCGCCAACGGACACGATGGCGTCGCACACGTCCCGGATCAGCTGTCCCTCGTCGGTCGCACGGACGAGGGTGCGGTTGGAGATGCTCAACGCTGCGAGGGCGCGCTCGGTGCGCACGAGTTCGTCGTTGGTGCGCTCGAGTTCCGCCGTGCGTTGGCGGACGCGGCGCTCGAGGGTCCCCTGCGAGTCTCGCAGTACGCCCTCGGAGCGGATGTGATCGGTGACGTCGCGGACCGTGGTCGCGGCCCCCGCAAGGACCCCGTCGACATCGCGGACGGCAACGACGGTGTAGTCGTAGTCGCGCATGCCGGTCGTGCCGTAGACCGCGGTGGTTCCGTGCTCGGACAGGCCTGTCTGCATCGCCTGGCGCCGCTTGGCGTCGTACTCAGCCTCGTCGTCACCGAGGAACCCGAGCTCGCTGGAGGTCTTGCCCACGACATCGCCGAGCTCGAAGCCGAGCGCTTCGAGTGCGGCGGGGCTGGCGTACAGGTAGCGGCCCCCGATGTCATGGAGGTACATGTGATCCGGCGTCGCGCTCAGGATCGAATCGAGCAGAGCGGCGTGCTCCGGCGAGCACGACGAGATGGCCGGGGAGCCGGCTGTATCTCTAGTGGCCACTTCACTGTCCGACCGTGAACGCATCCGACTCCCTCTGTCCGCGCAAGAAAGGGCACCCTGCCCCATGAGGCAGGATGCCCCCAGGCGTTCATGATTAGTATCGGCAGTTGTCGCGCCGATCGTGAGGGAATCGCTGCACCGCACGACGGAGGGCGCTGCCCGGTCCGGCCGACCGGCACCCCACGCACGTCGGGGCGCCCGTGTCCGACCGGCTCTCCAGCTCGCGCGCCGGAGGCGGACTGGGCGCTCCGGCGTGCGAGCCACAGCCCTGTATACCCACGGGTACGGAGAAGCGACGACCACAGGGTCCGCGGGACGGGCGTTGCTACTTGGTGGGATCACCGAAGTAGCGCCAGTACAGCTTCCAGAACGACGTGTTGCCGTGGAAGTGCGGCGTGTAGCGGTACAGCGAATGCGTCGAGGCGTTCGACGGGTAGACCGCGGTGCCATCGATCGAGATCGAGACGCCCTTGTGCCATGAAGCGCGGTTGCGCGCCAGGGCTCGGGCGCCGCCCCATATCTGGTTCCCGAACCCGCTGTAGCTCGAGATCGTGCGCGAGTCCATCTTGCCGCAGCCCATCGCCCAGTTCAGCGCGTTCTGGTCCGCGCCCGGTCGGGAGATGAGCGACTGCTCCTTCTGGAGCGTGACGATGATCACCTTCGGGCTGACGCCCCACCCGACCGCGGCGTCCGCGATCATCTGCGCCGCCGTCTTGGTCACCCCGTTGTGGTCGCTTCCCGAGTAGGAGCGCAGGTCGCCCGCCTGGTTGTCGAGGAACGACTGGATGGCCGCCGCCGACATCGAGCCGGCGTCGAGGAAGTTGGCGTCGGTGATGATGGTGTTCGGCTCGTAGGGCACCGGAGGAGCCGGCAGGCCGTCGTCGAGGGCGGCGGCAGCGGCAGCGGCCGCGGCAGCGGCAGCGGCCTCCTGCTCCTTGACCAGGCGGGTGATGTCCGCACCGAGCGAGCGGATGAGGGCCTGCTGCTGCGCGACGGCAGCGTTGACGACCGCCATCCGCGCGTCCGCCTGCTGGCGCAGGGCGATGAGCTCGGTCTCGCGCTGCATCTGCTCCTGGCGCAGGACGTCGCCTTGCTTTCGCGCCGCCGCCAGCCCGTCGAGGAGCTCGGTGTCCGATTCCTGGATGTAGGACAGCATGTCGATACGCGAGAAGAGGTCGTCGAGGGTCTCGACCGACAGCAGCGCCTGCAGCATCTCGAACCCGCCGGACTTGTACATGGACGAGATGCGCTCGTCGAGAAGCGCCTGACGCGATGCGATCTCGAACTCGAGCTGGGCGATGGTAGCGTTCGTGGAGTCGAGGTTGGCGCGGGCGACGTCGAGTTCGCTCCCTGCCTCCTCGTAGTCGGCGAGCGCCGACGTGAGCTGCGACCGCGCGACGCCCATCTCCGCCTCGGCCTTGGCGACCTGGGCCCGCTTGGCGCGGATGGTCTGACTACGCGTGGCCGCGGAGGCGGGGACCGCCAAGGCGACCGCGGCCATCAGGGCCACGGTGCAGACGACAGCCGCGAGTATCGCGCGTCGGACCTTCGTCATGCCTCCCGGGTCGAGCCGGCTGGGCCGTGCAGCAGGCGCCGGAGGAGCGGGCGCTGCAAGCAGACATCATACCGCGCGGCAGAGCCGTCGACGGCCGGCGCGGCGAGCGGACATACGAAGCGGGCCGGTCGTTTTCACGACCGGCCCGCGTGCACTTCTATGGTGGAACTATCTGAGGCGCACGCAGAGAAGTGGCGACCCCTGTTGGAGCAGATCGACCTGGTCAAACTCGGGACCGCGGCATCCGTGTCGCCCACGGCTGACAAATACAAGAGCACCAGGAGAATCAGCCAAAGGCAGAAACGCCTCGATGTAGACGAGATTGAGCAGCTAATCGCTGAGTACAAAACGGGGTCGACGGTCTACCAGTTAGCAGCCAGGTTTCGTTGTCACCGTACGACGGTCAGCGAGTGCTTGAAAACACATGGCGTTCGGATGAGGCTGACACGGCTCACCGAGAAGCAGATCGACGAAGCGGTGCGACTATATGAGTCCGGATTCTCGTCGGCGAACGTTGGCCAGCGCGTTGGCGCAAGTCCAAGAACCGTGGTGGACCGGCTCCGAGAGCGCGGGGTTGTGATACGGGCTACTCGCGGTCTCAAGTAGAGGTCTGAATGGCCCCCCATGCAGGGAAGTAGAAGTCTTAGCTGGCACAGGGCGCTACCAGCCGCGAGACGTGTGGACCGGGGGCCTACACGAATACACAAGCATTATCATAAGCGTCGTAGGGGGCGCGTCGATCGCCGCCCTGGCATGGAGAGCTGAGGAATCCGATGCCAACCAGACCAGTTCGGTCGAACAGAGGAAAACATGACGAAATTGTCGAAGCCGCTTGGAGAAGTTAAGAGAGCGCTCGACGCTCGCATTCGAGCTGGCAAAGATCTCAACACGACCAGGGCCCAGATCGCTGAAGACACCGCAGGGCACAGGGACTGGCTCGCTCTGTTCACTGAATGGCGCGAAGAGACAGCCAATGAACTCACTGCACTTTACGAGGGAAGTGACGTCGAGCGGCTATTCACCGCTATCACGGAGACTGGAGACCACTCATCCCCGCGAGCCACATTTCCTCATGCGAAGAACTCCCTCGAACAAGGGCTCTGGGAGTTGAAGAATCTAATTGGACGGTTGCCGCTTGCGATTCAAGAACTCCCAGATGCCGTCGCCATTGAGAGCCTACATCCTGAGATCTACGAGAAGTGTCGTAGCCTTTATGAGGTAGGCGAATACGCACAAGCCGTCGAGAAGAGTTTCAAGATAGTTCGAGGTAACCTTCGTGCTCTTACCGGGTTCGAAACTGGATCGGAAGCCTTTGGTAAAGGACTTCTGCGCGTCAACGGGGCCGCGGCTGACTATGTGGATGAGGATTTTCAGAATGGCGTGAAGTTTCTTACGATGGCGATCGACCGTTTCCGCAACGAGAAGGCACACACCGCGGATGGAAATATCAGCGATCCAATCCGTGCTTACGAATACCTGCGCCTCAGCAGCCTTGCCATGCACCTCTTGGAAGGGGCTCAGAGCCGTTCCTCATAGGAGTCAAACCATCGCTTGAGACGACGCGGCCTCTTGGTAGGACACTGGGACAGGTGCTGGGAAACGACACGAGCACCTGAGCGTCAGCGCTCCTCGGACGTTCATCGTTTGCTACCGCCGACATGGCGAAGCTAGACGGACCCCGCAATTCCCACAGGGTCCGTCTTGTCATTCAGCGCCGGGAATTCGATGCCTTTTGTGCTAGTTCTGCAGCCCTAGCGCGACGACCCGCCGATACACTTCGCACAGTTGTCGTAGCCGTCCGTGTGCGCCTGTGCCAGAGTGTCGGGGCTGAAAGCCACCCCGTGCGCTGCGCCGAGCAGCTCATTGATCTGACAGCCGCTGGCCGAAGTGTCCTCGCTAGAGAGGCGATGAACCTCCTTGGAGCTGTCGTTGCCCAGATAGGAATGACTGCCCCGCGAATAGACCCTGCTCGTGCTCATAGTGCGCTCCTTCCACTCTTTCGCCGCCAGTCGACGACCATGAACGTAATAGCACATGCCACTGACACGTTCCGCGGAGATCAACGCGGCGAGGGGCCGCTAGTACTCCGAGAGCGGACAAGAGCTTGTTTCGTGTCGTTGCTCACCGCCTACTAGTCTCAGCTTAGCGATCACGTCTTGCTGGTCGGTAGCCACCACTACACGGTTCTTCCCCTCGTAACATTCGGCGTAGTGAGTGCCCTTGGGCTGGCGGCTTTCGACTCTACTGTTCGCGCCAGCGTCCAGACCAATCTCACCTTAAAGCTGCTCGACCCTCGCGGCTCCGCACCCCGCTGCGGACCCTGAAGATTAGCCAGCAGCAGAAGCGACCAGATACAAGAGAGAGATTCAGCTGCTGAATGCTGAATACCGATCGCGGTCGACTATCTACCAACTCGCGGATCAGTTTGCCTTTCACACAGCACAACGGTCAGCGAGTGTTTGAGATCCCATGGTGTTCGGATGAGGCCGGCACGGCTCACCGAGGAACAGATCGACGAAGCGGTGCGCCTGTATGAGTCCGGACTCTCTTCGACGAATGTTGGAGACGGGGAGTTCACATACGAGAGATTGCCGCCGATGACGGGTGATCGAGCGTACGCCACGAGAATCCGCCAACAACAGAAACGACTTGATGAGAACGTGATTGAGCGGTTGATTGCTGAGTACAGGACCGGATTGACGATCTACCAACTGGCAACCCGATTTGGCTGTCACCGCACCACGGTCAGCGAATGCTTGAAAGCTCGAGGCGTCCAGATGCGCAGACGACCGCTCTGTGAGGAGCAGATAATCGAGGCAATCCGTCTGTATCAATCCGGACTCTCAGTAGCGAAGGTTGCCGATCAGGTTGGAGCCAAGTCGGAGACAGTGCGCCTGCGCCTGATTGAGCGAGGTGTGCAAATGCGGGATAGTCGCGGGCTCGCACGGAAGCATCAGGACTCGACCGCAGAGAAGACTCAATTGCAGGAGAGACAGTGAAAGAGGTTGGGGCACGGCCACAAGTACGAAAGGCGATCCAAGCCTCGATCTTCCGAACCCTCGGATTCGACATTGGCTTCACGGCCTCGGCGATGGCCAGTGATGCGGTCTTCGATGAGCTCGCAAGGTTCGGTGTCGACCCAAGCCCAGTCCTGGTACTCGTTGGCTCAGACCCGATCGAGGAGCTCATGCGTAAGCCGCTGCCCTGGTCAGGCGACGAGGAGTCACGCTGAACCAAGGGCTGTTGCAGGACTACTGGAAATACTTGTCATATCAAAGCGCTATTGCTATATTAGGATGTATGAATTGCTGCAAGTTCTCATTGCTGCGTAAGTTGCATCGTCAAGATCACTCCGACTCAGGCTTTACGATCGTCGAGCTTCTCGTGGTGATCGTGGTCATCGGCATTCTGGCCGCCATTACCATCGTGACCTATACCGGCATCAGCCAGAAAGCCATCGCCTCATCGCTGCAGTCCGATCTAACCAACGCCTCGACTCANNTGAAGATGTACCTGACAGAGAACAGCGCCTATCCAAACAGCGTTATTGACTGCCCAACTCCATCCGCTGGCAACATGTGCCTGAAGTCGAGCCCGGGCAACAGCTATTCCAACTACGCCGCCAGTAATGCCTCGAGTCCACAGACCTTCACGCTGACAGCCAGCAACTCCAACGGTACTAGTTA
>PKWR01000171.1 GCA_003133285.1 Coriobacteriia bacterium | reverse complement strand
CGGCGACGGTCCTCCGCCCGGTCACGTTCATGGAGAACTGGCTCGGCCAGAAGGAGACGATCCTGTCCGGGCATCTGCAGGCGCCCGCCGCGCCCGACGTCGTCCGGCAGTTCATCGCGGTCGATGACATCGGGCGCTTCGTCGCGCTCGCGTTCCGCGAGCGCAGCCGGTTCGTGGGCCAGACCTTCGAGATCGCCGGCGACGAGATGACCATGCCTGAGGTCGCCGACATCTTCGCTCTCGTCCTCGACCTGCCGGTGGTCTACGAAGAAGTCCCGCCCTTCCCGGGCGGGGTGCGGATCCACAACCCCGGGCACGGTGAGCCCGCGCCGCGCCGCGCGGACCTGGACTCGCTCCGGGAGCTCATCCCCGACCTCTGGACGATCGAGCGCTGGGTCCGTGCCCAGGACTGGACGTTGGGCTAGGTCCCGCACCGTGCCCGGCGCGCGCAGAGAGGGCCACCCTTCTTTCGAAGGATGGCCCTCTCCCATCGCTGCCGAACAGCGACTTTCGCCCGAAGATCGGAGGCGCTTCGTACACGCCCGGGTTCTGTTTCCCGGAACGCCGCCGTCCTAGGAGGTGCGGACCTCCGTGGAATCCGCGTTGGACCGGACCAGCGCAGCGATGTTATGACTACTCATCTGCTGGATCACCCCCTCCTTATCGACGGACGCCTCATGCGTCCTCGGGTATTCCCGTGCCCGGATGGACAGCAAGCAGCGCGCCGAGTCGCGCGCTGCGGGTGTGGTGATCTCGTGTCGACCGGGTTCGGGGTGGACGCCCTCAGAACGCGTCGAGCCCCCGGGCGATCTTGTCGGGGTCGCGGCCGAGGCGCTCCCCCCGGTCGAGGGCGTCGATCGCGGCCATCTCTGCGTCGGTGAGCTCGAAGTCGTACACTCCGGCGTTCTCGGCGATCCGCTCGCGGTGCACCGACTTCGGGATCGTGGTGAGGCCGTGCTGGAGGATCCACCGCAACGTGACCTGAGCCGGCGTCTTGCCGTGGGCCTGCGCGATCTCCACGATCTCCGGGATCCGGGCCACCCCGCCGCGCATGATGGGCGCCCACGCCTGCATCGTGATGCCGTTGGACGCGCAGAAGTCGCGCAGCTCCGGCTGCTGGAGGCGCGGGTGGTGCTCGACCTGGTCGACAGCGGGCGGGATGTCCGCGAACGCGAGCAGCTCCTCGAGATGCGGGACGAGGAAGTTGCAGACGCCGATCGCGCGGACGCGCCGGTCCGAGCGCAGCTTCTGCATGGCGCGCCACGTCTCGCGGATCGATGGGAGCAACGGCCAGTGGATCAGGTAGAGGTCGACATAGTCGAGGCCCAGGCGCTCCAGGCTGCGCTCGCACGCCGCAAGCGTGCTGTCGTAGCCCTGGTCGTCGTTCCACACCTTGGTGGCGACGAACAGGTCGCGGCGCGGGACGCCGCTCGCGGCGATCGCGCGGCCGACCCCGTCCTCGTTCCCGTACATCGCGGCGGTGTCGATCCCGCGGTACCCGAGCTCCAGGGCCCAAGCGACCTCGTGCTCGACTTCGGCTCCGGGTTGCGAGCGGAAGGTGCCGAGCCCGAGCCGCGGCATGCGGATACCGGACGCGATCTCGACGGTGTCGGTGAGCGAGTGCAGTTCGGGCTTGTCCATGGCGGGACCTCCTGGTGGGAGCTTACCCGTGGGGTGCGACGTGCCGCCGATCAGCGACCGGAGTCGCTCGCCATGCCGACCGCGACGAAGTAGGTCTTCGCCAGGTCGAGCGCCTCATCTTCCAGAAGCGACGGGTCGACCACATAGGCGAGCCCGATGGGGAGGCCTCTCGCGCCGGCGCCGATGCTTGCGCCCTTCGCGCGCGGCCACACCGCCGCATGCGTGATCTCGACGGCCTTGCCGTTCTCGTTCGTCCACCGGACCGGCCGGTCGAAGACTCCGAGCCAGGCTCCGACGCGGTTCGGGACGGAACTCGCCAACGGGCGCATGAGCGTCACAGCCAGGGGCAGTTGTTCCGAGAGTTCAACGGGGGCGTAGTCGACACTGGTTATCGTCAGTCTCATTCGGGTTCCTCACGTCGGGCGCCTGGAGTGCGCGCCGGTCTCCACCCATTGTGCACGAACCGTCGGCCGGTCGGGCTGAAGCCCTCGCTCGTGCGACGATCCCCTACTTCTTCGAGCCCTGGTGCGACCTGAACAGGTGCCGGTGGTACAGCAGGCTCGTGAGCAGCAGCGCGAGGCCGACGCCCAGATACATGACCGCCAATGCCGGCTTCGGCAGCGACGAGTGCCGCAGCGCGATGCCCATGGCGATCATGAGCACGGTGACGAGGTAGCTCTTCCAGCCCTGGAACGAGAACGCGCTCGCGCGGGCCGGTCCGCTCTCGATGCGCGCGATGTTCTTCCTCACGATCCCGTGGAACACGAAGCGGACGAACACCACGGCGACGGCGAGTCCCGCGATGGTCAGCTCGATCTCGAGCGGCACCGACACCGGCCGCAGCCAGCTCACGGCGTAGGTGAGCAGCAGCACGCCGACGCCGGTCCAGATGACCCCGGCGATCGCGAACAGCCAGCGGTAGTCCACGTCGAGCCGCATCCGCTCCGAAAGCGTCGGCGAGGAGGGGTCCTTCACAGGTCCGTCAGTCATGGAGCGCAGCGCCCTTCGATCCGGTGGCCGTCGGTGACAGGATGCCTCATCCGGCCGCAGGGCGCATCCACCGGCTCGCGCCCCGTCTCCACCCCGCTCGGCGTCTCGGCACGCGGCTCGCAACGGCCTTCTGATAGCATTCACATGTTCACAAGCGAGTCCCGCGCGCATGCGGGACGCGAGATCTTCTAGGAGCCCCCACCATGGCCCACGTCCGCTCGCTCTTCTTCAAGGGACCGCTCGCCGACGTCGAGAACAAGGCGATCACCGCCTTCAAGCTCGGCCGCCCCAGCGACGTCATCTGGAACATCACCAACCGCTGCAACCTGCTGTGCGACCACTGCTACATGGCCGCCGACGCGCATGCGTGCCCCGACGAGCTGACCGACGAGGAGACGATGACCCTCGTCGACCAGATGGGCGAACGCGGGCTGCCCGCGCTCTTCCTCTCCGGTGGTGAGCCCATGATGCGCCGCAACTTCTGGGAGATCCTCGAGAAGGCCCGCGGCTACGGCATCCGCGTCACCGTCTCCACCAACTGCACACTCGTCGACCGCGCGGCCGCGAAGCGCCTGAAGGCCAACGGCATCGACTGGGTCGCGACCTCGCTCTATGGACCCGACGACTTCCACGACACGATGGTGGGTGTTCCCGGCACGCGCCGACGCGTGGTCGAGGCCATCAACGTCCTTCGCGAAGAGGGCGTCGGGGTCGCCATCAAGACGGCGATCAGCCAAGCGACGTGGCCCCACGTCTACGATCTCATCCAGGACGCGCGCGACCTCGACGTCGGCCTGATCTACTTCTGCGACCTGATCACCGCGGGCCGCAGCGAAGGCGAGGACGACGGGCGCATCACCGCTGCGCAGTGGCGCGAGCTGGCCGACTACATCATCGAGGACCTCATCGCCGGCCAGGAGAGCGGCGCCAAGGGCATGGAGTGGGACATCGGCGCGATGCCGTCCTTCATCCCCTACGTCGCCGAGCGCTTCATGGAGCGGGGCATCGACGTCAGCAACGGCCTGGAGCGGCTGAAGACCATCTCCGCCTGCCCGGTCGGCAAGGGCCACATGAACATCAACTCCGAGGGTGGCATCATGCCCTGCCAGTTCGCCCAGGACTGGACCATCGGCACCGTGCGCGACATGTCGCTGCAGGACGCCGTGGCGGAACTGTACAAGCTGGACCTGCAGGAGTCGAAGGGCGTCTGCTCACCGGACGAGTGCGAATACTCGCGCATCTGCCGGGGGTGCCGAGCGAAGGCATGGCAGCGCACCGGCGACCCGATGGCCGAGGACGTGACGTGCCTGCTGCACGCCGACGCCGACCGCTCGGCCCTCGCGGGACAGATCGAGGCGACTCCGGAGTTCGTGCGCTCGGCCCCGTGCTCGGTGCCCGGAAGCTGCTAGGGATGGCCGACGACGACCGCACGATCGTCGCCAGGGCGCAGGCGGATGACCGGACCGCTCCGGTCGCCGACCTGGTCGAACGCTACCTCGTCGGGTCGGACCTGCTGCGCGCCGCGATCGCCGGCATGTCTACCGAGCAGCTGGCCGCCCGCCCCATCGCGGGCAAGATGGCGACCTTCGAGGTCGTCTGCCACGTGGTCGACGCCGACCAGTTCATGGCCGACCGCATGAAGCGCACCATCGCGACCGAACGCCCGCTGCTCGTGGGCGTCGAGAGCGTCGACTACCTCGAGCCGCTCCACTACGCGGAGCGCGACCTCGACCTGGACCTGCGTCTTCTCGCGGTCACCCGCGAGCAGATGGCCGCAGACCTGCGACGCCTGTCGCCCGACGCATGGGAGCGCGACGCGGTCCACAGCGAGACAGGCCTCGTCACGCTGCGCGGCCTNNGAACCGCACCTTGGACGTGCGATTCGACCTCGGCCGTGACGACGTGCACGGTGGTAGGGTAGAAATCCCTTTTCCGCCCGCCCACTACCCTGGGATCTGACTCTGCATGCCCGCAATCATCGAAGCATTTCGTGCCGGACTCCTGAAGCGCGAGAACTGGGTGCGGAACCTCACCGGCGGCGTCATCGTCGGTATCGTCGCGCTCCCGTTGGCCATGGCGTTCGCCGTCGCGTCGGGCGTGAAGCCTGAGAACGGCCTGTACACCGCCCTGGTCGCAGGAATCGCCGTGACCCTGTTCGGCGGCAGCCGCGTTCAGATCGCCGGGCCGACCGGCGCCTTCGCCGTCCTGCTCGCGGGGATCACCGCCCACTACGGGTTCGTCGGGCTCCAGCTCGTGACCCTGATGGCGGGCGTCATGCTGCTCGCGTTCGGTCTCGCCAAGATGGGCGGCGTCATCCGCTTCATCCCTGAATCGGTGATCCTGGGGTTCACCGCGGGCATCGCCGTCGTGATCTGGGTCGGGCAGTGGGACGCGTTCTTCGGCCTGCCCAAGCCCGCGGGCGAGCACTTCCACGAGAAACTGTTCGCGCTGATCACCTCGCTGCCCCACCTGCAGATGGCGACCACCTTGATGGGTCTGGCGTGCGTCGTCCTCCTGGTGGTGTGGCCGAAGATCCCGCAGGTCGGGAGGATCCCCGCGCCTCTCGTCGCCCTCATCGCCGCCACGATCGTCCAGAACGTGCTGCATCTCCCCGGCGTGGCCACGATCGGCTCGACATTCGGGGGCGTCCCGTTGGGTCTGCCGCCGCTGACCCTCCCGCACGTCTCCTTCAACCTCGTGCTGGAGCTGGTGCAGCCTGCGTTCGCGATCGCGCTGTTGGGGGCGATCGAGTCCCTGCTGTCCGCCACCGTCGCCGACGGCATGACGGGCGTCCGGCACGACTCCAACCAGGAGTTGGTCGGACAGGGCATCGCCAACATGGCCTCGTCGATGTTCGGCGGGTTCGCGGCGACCGGCGCCATCGCGCGTACCGCCACCAACGTCCGCAACGGCGGCAACAGCCCGCTGGCCGGCATCGTCCACGCCGCGGTGATCGCGCTCGTGCTCGTCGCGCTGGCCCCGCTCGCCTACAACGTACCGCTCGCGGCGCTCGCGGCCATCCTGTTCATCGTCGCCTACAACATGAGCCAGATCGGTCACATCGTGCGCACGGCGATGCGCGCACCGCGCACCGACGTCCTCGTCATGTTCATCACGCTCGGACTGACCGTCTTCACGGACCTGGTCCTCGCCGTCGAGGTGGGCATCATCCTCGCGATGCTCAACTTCCTGCGGCGCATGTCGTCGACGGTCGAGGTGCGCCCGCTGGCGGAGGTCGAACTCGCCAAGCGTACCGGCAACGCCGACATCGCGGTCCCCGAAGGCGTGCTGGTCTACACCGTGGACGGCCCGTTCTTCTTCGGCGCCGTCGACCAGTTCGAGCAGGCACTCCTCCACACGCACACCGAACCGGCCGCGCTGGTCATCTCGCTGGCGCGCGTGCCGTTCATCGACCTCACCGGCCTGGCAAGCCTCGTCGAAGTGGTCGGCACGCTCCGGAAGAGCGGCATCCGTGTCGCGCTGTGCCACGCCAACGATGAGGTCTCCGAGCGGCTCACGCGTGCGGGGATCGACGCCCAGCTCGCCGTACCGGCCTCGAGCGACCTCGCGACCGCGATCGAGAGCGTGCGGCCGGAGCGCTAGGCGCGCCGAAAGACCTAGCCCAGGCTCAGTATCTCGAGCGACGTGCCGTCGGGGTCGCAGATGAACGCCATGGTGATCCCGGCGCCCGCCGTGCTCACGGGCACTCCGTGCCCGATGAGACCCAGCGACTCCAGCTCCGCGAGCGTCGCACGCACGTCGGAGGTGCGCAGCCCGATGTGCTTGAGCCCGGCGACCGGACGATCGACCGCGTGCGGCGTCACGACGCCGTCCGCGTAGGCGAACAGCTCGATCATCCCGTCACCCTTCACCATCTGCACGATCGTGCGCGAGCCGTCGGGCGGGCCGAACGTGGCGGCGCGCGAGAACCCGAGCGCCTCGTAGAAGGCGACGGAACGATCGAGGTCGGCGACCGTGATGCCGACGTGGTGGACGTTCAGGTCCATGGAGGTCTCCTCGCAGTCGCGGCGCCTGGGCGGCGCGGTACCATCGTAGCGTCAGACCGCCTCGGAGGGAGACGCGATGCCCCGCGTACTGTTCGGCCTGCTGCTTCTGGTGCACGGCGCCATCCACCTCTCCTGGCTCGCTCCGCAGCCCCAGGACCCGAAGTGGCCGTTCGCGTGGCGGTCGCCGTGGCTTCCCTCGGTCTCCGAGGAGACGCTGCGCCCGGTCGGCACGTCCGTGATCGCGCTCATGATGCTCTGCTTCGTCGTTGCGGCCCTCGGCGTGTGGGGTGTCGGCTTCCTCGCCGGCGTGTGGGTCCCCGCCGTCGTGCTCGGCTCGGCGCTCTCGATCCTCCTCATCGGGGTGCTCTGGCACCCGTGGTTCTTCGCAGGACCCACCGTCGACCTCATCATCGCCGCGGCCGCGCTCTTGAACTGGCTGCAGTAGGCGCTCCCGGCACACGAAGCGGCCCCGCAACCGTCACTGGATGCGGGGCCGCTTGCTCGTGCAAAGAACGCTACGCGGCGAACGGGTGGGCCGGACAGGGCGCCACCAACGAACCGCGCTTGGCCCGGTTGAACACCATGAAGAAGTACGCGATCGCCACCGGATGGACCAGGACCATCAGCACGACCCACAGCACCTTGCGGTTCACCTGGGTGCCCGGGTACTCCGCATCCGCGCGGAGCACACCGTCGACGATCATCCAGACGACGAACACCGGATAGGTGATCGGCAGCACGGCGGCGAGCGCCGCGAGACCGGCGAACCCGAACACGAACAGACCCATGAAGTGCAGCATCTCCGTGCCTTTCTGCTAGTCGACGAGCAGTATCTGGACCTCGCCGACACCGCGGTTCAGCACGATGTCGATCTTGGGACCGCACCCGCTCCACGCATCGTTGACCCAGCTGTCACTCGTGACCGACTCGCCGTCCGCCGTGAAGCTGCCGAGCCCGTCCTTGGCCCCCGTGACGCGGGCGCCGACCGAGCGCGGCAGGCGCAGCGTGAGCTCGCCGACGCCGCTCTCGATCCGGGCGGCGAACCCGTCGGCCCTGGCGCCCGACAGGTCGATCGTCGTCTCCCCGACGCCCGTGACCGCGTCGAGCGACGTCACGTCGACGCCGCGCAGGTCGACGATGCTGCTGCCGACGCCGAGGCGCAGCGTCAGGTCGGTGGGGACGGTGCGGGCGATCCGCACGTCCCACGTGTTCTTCACCCGGTCGAACGGCTTGACGCCGCTCTCGGCCGGTTGGCGGACGCTGAGCGTCCCGGTGCCTTCGGACACCACGTAGGCGACCTCGGGAAGCCAATCCGTCGGCGCGTAGACGAACGTGCCGATCATGGCCGTGCCGGAGGCCTCGACCCCGGAGAGCTTCAGCTCTCCGACGCCCATGCTGACCTCGGTCTTCAGGTGCGTCGCACCGTCCAGGGAGACGGTCTTGTCCAGCGTGTTCACGGCGGTCGCCGGGTTGTCCTGCAGTCTCACACGGGTGCAACCCGTGACGCCCACGAGCAACGCCAGAGCGAGCGCGGCCACCGCGACGACCGTACGGTTCCTTCTCATTGCGTGCCTCCCTCGAAGCGGCCGACCAGCATCACCTTCGCGAACATCCCGTGCAGGTAGCCCACGCCCTTGGCGATCCACATCGTGGCGAAGAACCCCAGCGCGCCGCCGACGAAGAAGAACGAAGCGCCCCACGGCTGGATCAGGTAGCCCCACTCGCCGGACCGGATGACCGGGACGCCCAGCACCCACTGGGCGATCGGAGCGGCGAACGTCGCGAGCGACACGGCCAGCGCCGACACCACGATCGTGAAGTACGTGATGCCGAGCGGCAGCATCAGCAGCATGTAGAGCATCGTCGTCCACGTCCGGTAGTCGGAGAACCAGGCCTTGAGCCGGCCCCAGAACGTCCCGTCGGCGACGGCCGCGACCACCGGGCGCCGCGGCATCCTCTGCCCGAGCAACCCCTCCACGATCCGTCCCTCGGCGAGCGAGATCGCGCGCACCGCTCCGACGAAGAGCAGCGCCATCGGGACTCCGATGATCAGGATCATCAGTCCGGCGGAGAGCGACAGCCCGGTGACCACGACCGTGAAGTAGACGACCCCTGTGGCGAGCGACAGGAGCATGTAGAAGAGTGCGCCCCAGGCGCTCGGGTCGACGACGANNGCGGCGACCGTGCGCTCGGTCTCGCAGTAGGCGGCGGCTATCTCCGCCGGCGTCCCGTAGGCGTCGATGGCCCGCGCGACCGCGTCCTGCGTCCCGCCGCCCTCGACGGCCGCGCTTCGGAGGTACTCCTCCGCGTCGTACACGGCGTCCTGCACGAGCGCGGGATCGGCGCCCGCCAGCGCCGCACGCAGCTCGGCCAGATAGGCCTCGATCGTGTCAGGCATGGTTCCTCCCCTCCAATGTCGCATCGACGAAGTCGCGCGTCTGCGACCAGGCCGACATCCAGTCCGTGAGCACGGCCCTGCCCCGGTCCGTGATCGTGTAGTACTTGCGCGGGGGGCCCGACACGCTGGGCTCCACGCGGCTTCCCAGAAGCCCGCTCTCCTCCATGGAGCGCAGGACCGGGTAGAGCGTCCCTTGCTTGACCGGCGCGCCTTCCTGCCAGTTGCCCTCGATGCTCTTCGCGATCTGGTAGCCGTAGAGCGGCTCCGTCGAGCGGTCGAGGATGGCCAGCAGGATGAGCGAGACCGTTCCGGAGTTCAGTTCCTTCTGGAACTTGCGCAGCATGCCCTCGTCTGCGACGTCCACGGCCACCTCCTTGCCTCGTCATGACGGGCGGCGCTGCCGCCGCCCGGCCCGGTATTCTGTACTCATCTCTATTGTGAAGTCGCTACTAGTTCAAGGCCATACTACTACGAAGTTCGTACTAGTCAACACCCCGCTTGTCAGAGCGCCGGAAGGGTCGCGGGCGCGCGGGTAGAATACGCACGGGTGGTGGAGAGGGGGGATCCCATGACGGACGAACAAGGTAGCGGCGCGGAGGCTCCAGAGTCCGGACCCAGGCGGGCCGCATCCGGGTACCTGAACATGGGTACGTCG
>PKWR01000029.1:4685-15742 GCA_003133285.1 Coriobacteriia bacterium | reverse complement strand
AGGCGATCTACGGCTACCTGCCGCGCGAAGCGCTCCTCGAGATCGCCGAGCAGCGGCGGATCCCGTTCTCGGACGTCTACGGAGTCGCGACCTCATCGTCTTCGCGATGGGCGTCACGCAACACGCTTCGGGCACCAACCAGGTCCGGGCGGTGGCCAACCTCGCGATGATGACCGGCAACATCGGGNNCCGCTGCGCGGCCAGAACAACGTCCAGGGCGCCTGCGACCTCGCGTGCCTGCCCGACTGTCTGCCCGGCTACCAGCCGCTGACGGAGGAGTCCGTCGCCCGCACGTGCCAATTGTGGGACACGGAGCCCGAGCTGTCGGCCGTGCCGGGGCTGACGCTGGTCGAGATGATGGACGCGGCGCTCTCCGGCGAGCTCAAGGCGATGTACATCATGGGAGAGAACCCGGTCATCGCCGATCCCGATCAGGCGCACGTGCTCGAGGCACTCTCCGCGCTCGACTTCCTGGTGGTGCAGGACATCTTCATGACCGAGACGGCCTCGCTGGCCGACGTCGTCTTGCCGGCGGCGTCCTTCCTCGAGAAGGACGGCACGTTCACCAATACCGACCGCCGTATCAAGCGCGTGCGCCGCGTGATCGCGTCGCCCGGCGAGGCGCTTCCCGACGGTGAGATCGTGATGCGGCTCTCGCGCCTGCTCGGCGTCGACGCGGACTACCCCTCGGCGAGCGACGTCATGGACGAGATGGCCATGGTCACGCCCCAGTACGGCGGCGTGAGCTACGCGCGCCTGGAAGCGGAGGGCGAGCTGCGGTGGCCGTGCCGCAACGCCGACGACCCGGGCACGCCGATCCTGCACACCGAGGTCTTCACGCGCGGACGCGGCGCGTTCACGCCCGTCGACTACGAGCCCACGCCCGACCGCGTGACCGCCGACCGCCCGCTCGTCATGACGACCGGCCGGCACCTGTGGAACTTCCATACCGACACGATGGTCAGCCGCAGCGAGGGGCTCAGCGAGCTCAACGACCACGGCTATGTCGAGATGCGCGCGGCCGACGCTGCGGCGCTGGGGATCTGCGATGGGGACCGTGTCGAGGTGACGAGCAAGCAGGGCTCGGTCGAGACCGAGGCGCGCGTGCCGCGACGGGGAGGGCCGAAGCCCGGCGTGGTGTTCATGCCGTTCCACTTCGCCGACTCACCCGCGAACCGCATCACCGGGACGGACCTCGATCCGACGGCGAAGATCCCGGAGCTGAAGGTCACGTCGGTGCGGGTGCGGAAGGTGTCGGGGGCGTAGGGGCCGGTCGCGACCCTGCTCCACGGCGTGCTCGAACCCTCGTCCGGGCGGTTCGCGTACTGCCGGGCCGGACATCCTCAGCCGATCATGGTGGGGAGCGCGGGCGCGCGCAGGCTCAACGGGGACCGGTCGCCGATCGTGGGGGGCTTCCCGGAAGCGCAGGACGGCACTCGCGAGGCCGTCTTGGGCGTGGGGAGATGCTCGTGCTCCACACGGATGGCATCATCGAAGCGCGCGTTGGGAGCGAGATGCTTCGCGAGCGGCGGCTCGAGGAGGCACTCGCCAAGCTTCGGGACGACACCGGGGCGCTGTGCGTGAAGCGGACGGGGCAGCGGGGCGGCAGCCGGCTGGCCGATCGACGCCCGCCGCGCTCGGTCGCACCATCCGTCCGCCTCGCGCCTCGCGCCCGCTCGTCCCCGCCGACACGCCCGTCGTCTAGCCGAAGAGGAAATGCCAGATCTGGAGCCACCACGGCAGGCGCGGGGCTGCTGGATGGAGCGGCACCAGCGATGCGGGCGCGGTGCCCATCACCGAAGGGGTCGCCGCCGCGGTCGCTGCGGGGGCGAGCTTGGCAGCGGCCCTCTTCTTCGCCGCGGGAAGACGGGCAGCGGTTGCGCGCTTCTGGGTCGCGGCCTTCTGCGCGACGGTCTTCGAGGTGGTACTCGAACCGGAGCCTGAAGACGTCGTCACGCGGTGGCATCCCGAGCGGCCGTGTCCGGGCGCCGGGTTGCACGTGTTGCCGGGATGGCCGACGGCAACGGCCGGCGACGACAGCAGTGCCACTCCAAGGCCGAGCCCGAACACCGACGTGACGATCGACGCAATGAGTCGCTTCACATGAGGTCCCTTCTTGGTTGGACCTCACCGAAGAGCGCGGTGTGTGCCATCGCCGGTTGTGTGAGAGGACCCTCAGGCGAAGCTCACAGCACCGTCACATCGCGTCTCGCCTATCCGCGCCGCGCCATCCGCCGCGAGCAGACCGGTCGTGAACCACAGCCCGAGCACGTTGTGGCCGTACAGGGCCGGGGCGACTCACGTCTCGCGACCAGGGTGCAAGGTCGCCGCCGCCGAGCCGCGTGGCGTGAGCGGCGGCGTGGACCCGCCGCACGGCAGGCGACGCTCGTCCGCTGTCGCGCCGCACGGCGCTGGCGGTGCCGGACTCCCCGCCCCTACAATGGGCCGATGCGAGAGGAGAGCCCGGGGCGTCGGCGCCCGCGGGCCCGATGATCGGGGGCGCCGTGATCGCAGTCAGCCACAACGTCGTGAGCAACGCATTCAAGCTTGTTGCGGCGCTCGCGTTCCTCCCCGTGATGTTCGGCATCGGGCGCAACATCCGCATCCCGGAGGCTATCAGGAAGGCCCTGATCCTCGGAGTCCTCGCCATCGTCGCCAGCTTCGCCATGACCGCGATCGACCAGCAGGTGGGGACTCAGCTTGGCGCGTACGACCTGCTGTTCCGCTGGGTCCGCCACCTGACGGTCGCACTCGGAGGGTGCTCCTTCGCATGGGCCGCATGGAAGACCCGGGACCACGAGATCGCGATGACGGGAGGCCACCGATGACCTGGAGCGTCGCCGAGGACATCGCGCCCCTGCTCAGCTTCGCACTCGCGATGGTTGCGGTGCTCGCGATCCCGGTGCGCCCCGGGGGCATCTTCAACCGGACCGCGAAGGGGTTCTTCGCCGCGTCGATCCTCTGCTACATCGTCTCGTCGGTCGCCAGCATCCTGGGGCACTACTACCCTGCCGCCGCGGCCGCGATCGACCCGGCCATCGTCTCCATCGAGCTGCTCTGGGTGCCGTTCATCGTGTTCGGTGTCTACGCGCTCTACTCGCATCAGCAGCTGACCGACGCGGTCTCCTCCCGGCACGCGGTCAAGAAGGCGGGCGAGATGCTCGAGAGCGTGATGGAGACGGCGCCCGCCGGGATCATGGTGCTCAACGACGCCGGCGCGATCACCTTCGCCAACGGGGAGGCACGCCGGCTGCTCGACATCGTCGACGACAGTCCTTCCTCGCTGATGTCGCCGGATTGGAGCGTTCGCCTCGCGGAGGACCACGACCAGGCGACGCCTTCCCGTCGCGACTTCAAGGTGCTGGTCGCTCCCGACGCGCGCCACGACGCGCGCGTGCGGGTGTCGTGGCCGAACGGGTGGCATCGGCACCTCTCGGTCAACACGGCGCCCTTCGAGGACGGCGTCGGGCGCGTCGGCGACGCCGTGGCTGCGTTCGTGGAGCGCGAGCCCGCGGCGGGCATCGTGCGCTAGCCGATGGCAAGAGACCGGGATCTTCGTCTCGACGTCCTGAAGGCCGTGGCCATGTGCCTGGTCGTCCTGGGCCACCTCATCCTCTTCGCGTACCACAACGATGCGACGCGCGCGCCGGTCCCGCTGGCCGACGCATTCTCCCTGCTCTCGATCATCGACGTCCCGCTCTTCGTGTTCGTCTCGGGCTATCTCGCGCCGCCGGAGCCGGGCGCGCGCTGGCTGGGCCGCCGGGCGCTGCAGCTGCTGGTGCCCTACGTCGCCTGGAACGCGGTGATCTGGGCGATCACCGACCGGACCAACCCTCTCGGCTGGCTGCTCAACGCGGCGGTCTGGCTCGACCAGAAGTCGAACCCGGTGTGGTTCCTCTACACGCTGTTCATACTGAGCGTCCTGTGGGCCCTTGTCGGTCGCAGCCGTGTCGTGCTGCTCACCGTCGCGACCGTCTGCGTGGTCATGCCGCTGCAGTTCCTGCCGTATTTCTCGATGCGCTACATCATGGTGCTCTTCCCGGTGTTCGTCGCGGGGCGTCTGGTCGGCGAGCGCAGGTTCGAGCCGGGACCGTGGGTGTTGGTGGCCGCTGCGGCCCTGCTCGCGACGAAGTGGTCCGTGCCTGGCGCAAACCTGCTGTGGTGGCCGCCCGGCTGGGCGGCGNNCTCATGCTCGCCTTGATCGGCAGCGCGATGTACCTCGCGCGCCGCGCCCGGTACGGTGCATGGCTCGGCGCGCTGACCCTCGGCGTCTACGCAGCGCACACGCTCTTCATGCCGATGTGGGTACCGGGTGGCGGCGTGACGGGCCTCGCGGCCGGATATGTGGTCACCATGGCGGGCGCGATCGGCGTCACGCTGCTCCTGCGCCGCTCGCGGTGGGGATGGTTCCTGTTCCTGGGAAGCGGCCGTCCACCCTGGCGCACGGCCGCTTCGGGGCACCCCGCGGCGTGAGGTTCGAGGAGAACCGGGCCGGGCCGCTTCGACGGTGCGAAGCGGATCCGTCAGCAAGTGCGAACAGGGAGGTTGGGCGCACGACTTGCAGGGATACTTCCCGCCGGACGCGCAGGGGCACCGCACGCCTTTGTTTGCGCGCTCGTGCAGGTTCTTCCAGCGGAGTTCGGGTTCTTCGGCTCCGGTCAAGGGGCCGGTGACGTCAGCGAGCGTGGTGTTCCAGAAGCGCCTCACCTATCTCGACCGGCAGGCCGCTGCGCGACGCAACGCAGCGAACGCTAGGAAGACGCCTCTGAGCACCCCTGCTCAAGTCGCTGCGACGGACTACCTTGTCCAGAGGTCGACCACGCGAACTTCACCGCGAACGTGACGTCGTTCACGGTCCCGGTCCAGACGACCTACACGGACGCCGCGGTCGTCGCCCGCCGGAAGCATCCGGCGGGCCGTCCGTCGCTCAGAGCGCCGTTCGTGCCCTTCTCGTGAGGAATACTTCTCCAGCGCGGGACCTTTCCTGCCGAACATACCTATGTGCACCACGCACGAGGCTGTCGTATGCAATGAGGGGCGCGAGATGTCCGGGTTCTACACGCAGCAGAGGTCCGACTCGGGAATGTCGATCGCCGAGGTGCTCATCGCCTCGTCGATTCTTCTCGTGTGTCTGATCGCCTTGGCTGCGGTCCTGGGCGGAGTCATCACCCAGAGCGCTCAGGCCCGCTCCCGTGACGAGGCCACCAACCTCGCGAACGCCCGGCTCGAGACCGCCCGCAGCCTGTCCTACGACAGCGTGGGCGTGCACTACGCCGACGGGCGCAACGGCGAGCCTGCAGGCTCCATCCTCACTCCCGAGCAGGTCGGCCGTTTCGTCGTGGCCACGGATTGCGAATGGGTGCAGGCCGGCAGCGGGCGCGCGGCGTACAAGCGGATCAAGGTCAGAGTCTCGTGGCGCAACCCCGTCCCGGGCAGTGTCGACGTCAACACGATCATCTACGGCAAGAGCACCCTCCTGGGCGTCGGCGACTTCCTCGTGAAGCTGCGCTCTCGCGAGAGCCCCGACCCTGTCGCGGGCACCGAGATCACCCTCGTGGCAGCCGATGGCAGCGCGCATCGGGTCACGACGAACGCCTCCGGTGAGGCGCTGTTCGGGCAGGTTCCCGTGGGCGCCTGCACCCTGTCCCTCGCGCCGGACGCCGGATACATCGTCGACGCCGGCACCTTGGCCAACACCTCCGTCTCGGGCGACGCGGTCTCGACCGCCATCGTCTACCTGCAGCATCCGGCGCAGGCCATCGTGCAGGTCACGGACATGAACGGGGCAGCGCTCTCGGGCGCGAGCGTCAAGGTCGTTCGCTCCGACGGCGCGGTCAACGCGTCCTCGACAACGGGCGTGAGCGGGGCGGTCACCTTCAGCCAACTGCTCTACGGCGACTACACGGCGACCGTGTCGCGCGCGGGCTACGCGGCGGCGACCCTGCCGTTCACCGTGAGCGTCTCCGCCCCGAGTCCGACCGTGACCTTCCGGATGAGTGCATCGGCCGTACACGGCGTGCGGGTGCAGGTCTTCGATTCGAACCAGACCCAGTTGTCCGGCGCGACCGTGGTGATGTCCACGCAGGCCGGCGTCGCGGTGGCGCAGGGCGTGACAGGCTCGAACGGCGAGATCAGCTTCTCGACCGCGACGTGGGGCAACTACACCCTCACCGTCGACAAGACCGGCTACGTCAGCCAGACGGCGCCCCTGTATGTCCATGACAACGGTGTGGACGAGGACCTGGCGCGATTCAACCTGACGGCCGTGCAGACCATGGGCAACATGCACGTCCTGACCACCGGCAAGAACAACAAGCTGCAGAGCCTGCGAGTCGTTGTCAGCGGGCCTGGCGGCTACTTCTCGAACACCCTGTACTCGAGCTCGACCGGCGAGCTGTGGTTCAACAGCCTCGTCCCCGGCAGCTACTCTGTCCAGATCTACTCGGATCCGGGCAGCGCAGTCACCGCGATCATCAACGCAGGTCAGACCGCTGACGTCTCCGTCAGCCAAAGGAAGTAGACGACGATGCACCGGTTCGAGACACCAGGTCGTGACGACGATCGAGGGTTCAGCCTGATCGAGCTGCTCATCACCGCGGCCATCATCCCCGTCATCCTCGGCGCGGCCTACCTCGCCTTCGGCACCATGTCGGGAAACTACAGCAAGGTCGAAGCCGTCTCGGAAGCCACCGGCGAGGCCCAGACAGGACTCGACACGCTGGTGCGCGAGCTGCGCCAAGCGCAGGAGATCAAGGACGGCGGGGGGGCCTTCGCGACGGCCACGGCAACCTCGTGCTCGTTCTACTGCGACGTGGACCGCGACGGCACGCCGGAGCGGGTGACCTACTACGTCGACAGCACCGACCTCTATCGCTCGGTCTCGGAGGCGAGCATCGCCGTCTATCCGTACAACTTCGTCGACGCGCCTGCGGTGCGCGTGATGAACGTGGGAGGCATGACCTCCGCGGTCGTGTTCACCTACTACGACCAGAGCGCGCCGCTGACCGTGGTCTCGACCGCGAACCTCAACACGATCTGTTCGGTTGGCATCCACCTGTCTGCGACCAGGCCTTCGCAGAGCGGGCCCATCTCGGTCGACTTCTCGACGAGGGTGAAGATCCGTGCGCTGTTCAACTCTCTTTCATAGGCTCGTGCACCCGGTCTCGCCGCGAGGCGACCGGGGGACCACCCTGATGACCGTGATGGCCACGACGAGCATCCTGTTCATCATGGCTACGACGCTCATGACGGTGGTCGCATACCAGTCGCAGGTGACCGCGCTCCGGGTCGGCCGTGTCCGCGCCACCCATGTCGCCGATGCCGGCATCAACGCCTACCTTTACCTGCTCCGCAACAACTACGACACCTACCAGGCCAATCTGGACACGGGCTGGGTCACGGTGTCCGGCGTCGAGAAGTACCGCGTGCGCGTCGTACCGCCGGCGAACGGCAAGCCGCTGACCCTGTACTCGACCGGTGTGGCCGGCGACGGCACCCAGACGATCGCCGCGACCGTGCGATTCCCGACGTTCGGCGACTACATGTTCCTGTCGGGCTCCGACCTCAGTATCGCCGGCGACGCTCGCATCGACGGCCAGGTTCGCAGCAACGGCAACATCGACAACCAGGGCCAGATCACGGGCAAAGTGATCGCAGGGGGCACGGTCACGGGCAACGGAAGCGCCGACCGCAGCTACCTCGAGAACCAGCCGATCATCGACTTCAACCAGGTCTTGGCGACGATGGACGGCATCAGGACGACCGCGGGTGCGAGCTCATCGTTCTTCCCGGCCTCAGGCGCATTGGGCTACCGCGTGGTCGTGAACGGCAGCTCCGTCGTGATCGACAAAGTCACCGGAGGGATCGACTCGGGCGACTTCGTGACCGTGCCGGTCACTGCGATCGCCATCCCCTCGTCGGGGGTCCTGTACTTCGCCGACACCATCTGGGTCCAGGGCGCCTACTCCCGGTCGGTCACCATCGTGGCAGACGGAGACATCAACCTCATCGGCGACTATGCGCCGTCGAGCGTGGACTCCACCGCTACCTCGGGCCTGATCGCCAAGAAGAACGTCATCGTGCCGAGCTGGTACGGCAAGAACGACATGAACGTGAACGCGGCACTGCTGTCGCAGAGCGGTGCCATCTATGCGGACATCAAGCAGGGGTTCATACGCGAGCGCATCAACATCACCGGCTCGCTGAGCTACGCGTACTCAGGCGGCGGATTCGTTACGGGCAACAAGTACCCCGGGCAGCCCGTGGCCGGATTCCGTCAGAACGTCTACACGTATGACCAGCGGCTGAACCTGTACCCGCCGCCGATGTACCCGGTGATCCGGGACGGCTCGCTCAAGGTCGACACCTGGATCGAGAACAGGACCCCGACCTTCTAGGCGGTGCGAGTCCGAGGTCCTACTGGATCACGGCGCTCGTCTGGATCATGAGGCCCGTCTGGATCACCGTGCTCGTCTCGATCGCGGGGCTCGTCGGGGCCACAGCCGCGATGAGGATGGGGTTGTCGGCGATCCTCCGGTACCGCAGCGCGGTCGCGCCGCGCCCAATGGACCGCACGTGGTGCATCGCCGGTCGGCCCCAGCGGGACTCCTCCATCGCGACGTACGTGCGCTTCGCCTTGTTCTTCCACCGCACGAAGATCGCGACGTGTCCGGACGTGTGCACGGCGTCGCCGGGGCGGAGGTTCGCGATGGCGACGCGCTTGGCGACCGCGTGGATCGTGTGCGACGTGTACGAGGTGCCGAGGTGCCAGGCCATCGAGACGAACCCGGAACAGTCGCGGCGGTAGCCGGCATACCAAGCGCGCTGGCTGTAGAGCACGCGCTTGGCGACCCAGTTGTGCGCGCGGGCGAGGACCTCGCCGCGGGTGATCGCAACGGCCGGTGCGGGGACGAATCCCACGAGCGCCGCAAGCAGTGATGCGAGCACGACCGCGCTCGCGTGTCGGGCACGCCCGACGAGGGCCAGGAACTTCTCAAGGAATCTCACGCGGTGCCTTCCGTCTGGTGTAATACGCGCCGGGTGAGGGGGCGCGCGGTGCGCCTCCGAGCCAACAGTGCGTGCTGGTCCTCCCCGCTAGGCGAAGCTTGCGTCATCGCAGACGCCGGGGAGGCAGCCGCTCCGCGAAGAGCGAGGACGGTGCCAAACCCGGCAACGCCGCAGGTCAGCGGCGGTACGCGGCGGAGCTGCCGCGACCGTTGGCCGCGGGATCGCGGCATACGCGCATGTCCGCGCACCCGGCGGGGAACACTTGCGCCGAAGGGGGTGCGGGAGATGGCACAGAAGTGGAGCGGAGAACCGGAGATCGTCACGCTGCCGGACATCACCGTCGCGACGGTGCACACCAGCGGGAACCCGGAGGGCCTCGGCGCCGATGTCATGAAGGCGCTCTACGGGGCCGTCTACGGCCTCAAGTTCGCACTCAAGAAGCGCGGAGTCGAGATGAAGATGGGGGAGCCGCGTGCTCGCTGGGCCTGGAATCCGGGGCAGGAGGCGACTGGAGGGCTCGAGGGTGACTGGGGCGTGCCGGTGCCCGACGGCACCCCGGAGTCCGACCTGCCGCAGAAGTCGGACTCGTGGCACGTCTCCGTGGCCGTGTGGCACTACGGGGAGTGCGCACGCATCCTGCACCAGGGCGCCTACGACGCGGAGGAGCCGACGATCGCGCGTCTGGTCGAGTTCATCCGCGCCAGCGGCTACGAGATCGCCGGGATGCACGAGGAGTGGTACCTGTCGCAACCCGGCGCGAAGGTACCGAAGACCGTGATCCTCTACCCTGTCCGGCGCGTCAAAGAGTGAGGGGATGCGGGCTTCTCAGGGGGAGGTGTTGGTCATGGTGATGCGCGGCAGGTCCGGTATCGCGATGCTGGCCGTGGTGCTGTGTGCGGGACTCCTCGCCGGATGCGCCTCCACGCCGACCGCGGCGCCGAAGAGCGGCACGGTCCGGGTGGACGCCGCAGCCGACGGCACGACGGTCGAGCTGGCGCAGGGCGCGACGCTCGAGGTCGCACTGGAGGGCAACCCGACCACCGGGTTCGACTGGAAGGTGACCGAGACGTTGCCTCCGCAGCTGAAGGCGGTCGGCGACGCGCTCGAGTCCACGGCCACATCCGGCGTCGTCGGCGCGGGAGGCACGCGGGTCTTCACCTACACCGCCGCGGCCGTCGGCACCGGCGTTCTGGACATGGAGTACGTCCGGTCGTGGGAGAAGGGCGTTCCGGCCGAGAGGACGTTCAAGCTGACCGTCGTCGTGAAGTAGCGACACGGAACAAGGCTCGCGCGCACGCGAGAGCGCGTGCGCGGGCCTTCGCTCGGCCGCGATGCGACCCGGGCTAGCCGATGAGGCCCCGGGCGCGCAGGAAGTCCTCGACCAGCACGCGTACCGTGGGCTCGCCGCGGTCGGCGACGCCGTAGGTGACGCGGACGGCCTTCTGCGGGATGTCGATCAGACGGCTCAGATCGATCGGCGTGGCGATGATGACGGCGTCGCACGGGACCGCGGCGATGGTGGCCGCCAGGTCGGCGAGCTGCTCGGGCGAGTAGCCCATCGCGGGCAGGATATCGGTGAGGTGCGCCCACGCGTCGAACACGCCCTTCAGGGAGCCGACCGCATAGGGCCGCGGGTCGACGACCTCGGCGCCTGCACGGCGCGCGGCCACGACTCCGGCCCCGTACGACATGCCGCCGTGCGTGACCGTCGGGCCGTCCTCGATGACCAGAACGCGCTTGCCGCGCAGCTGCTCCTCCCCGCCGACGACCACGACGGTGGAGTCGGTCTCGATGAGGACGGCCTCGGGGTTGTAGCGCTTCGCGGCCTCGCGGAGCGCTACAACGTTGGCGGGGTCGGCCGTCTCGGCCTTGTTGATGACGAGGGCCTGGGCGCGAAGGAAGTTGACCTCGCCGGGATGGTAGAGGCGCTCGTGGCCGGGCCGGTGCGGGTCGAGCGCGACGATCTCGAGGTCGGGCTTGATGAACGGCGTGTCGTTGTTGCCGCCGTCCCAGATCACGACGTCGGCCTCGAACTCGGCCGCGCGCAGGAT
>PKWR01000029.1:0-4636 GCA_003133285.1 Coriobacteriia bacterium | reverse complement strand
GAGGCGTAGCGCTCGACGCGCATCGCGGTCAGGTCGCGGTAGGGCATGGGATGCCGGATGTCGACGCCCTTCAGGCCGTGCTCGGCCAGCAGTTCCCACACGTAGCGCGAGATGCCGGACTTGCCGACGCCGGTGCGCACGGCGCAGATGGAGATGACGGGCTTGCTCGATGGGAGCATCGTGCGCTCGGCGCCGATGAGCTCGAAGTCGGCTCCCGCGGCGAGCACGATCGAGGCCTTGTGCATCACGTCGACGTGCGCGACGTCGGAGTACGCGAAGACGACCTTGGCGATCTCCTTCTCGCGGATGAGCGCGGCGAGCTCCGACTCGGGGACGATCGGGATGCCATCCGGGTAGAGCGGGCCCGCGATGACGGCGGGGTAGGTGCGGGAGTCGATGCCCGGGATCTGCGTCGCGGTGAACGCGACGACCTCGACCGAGGGATCGTCCCGGTAGAGGACCTGGAAGTCGTGGAAGTCCCGCCCCGCTGCGCCCATGATGACGGTCCGTATACGTTCCATCCTCAGCTCCCTGCGTCGGCTCCGGTTCTGGCTCAGCTCATGCATACGCGAGCACGAATAGTGTATACCCGCGCCCCGGCTCCCGCCGCCTGCGCCCCGTGCTATACCATCGTGTGACGCGCGCCGACGCCGGAGCGCCCGCCTGCCGGGGGAGACACCATGGCCGTCCACGTCATCACCGACTCAACGAGCTCGATGTCGGCCGAGCTTGCAGCGGCCAACGACATCCGCGTGGTACCGCTCTCCGTGACGCTCGGAGGCGTCAGCGAGTCAGACCTCGAGATCGACGCCGAGGACTTCTACCGGCGCATGCTCACAACGCGCGACTTCCCGACCTCCTCGCAGCCTCCCCTCGCTCTGATGATCGAAGCGATCGAGGAGCCGGTGCGCAACGGCGACGAGGTCGTCGCGGTGCTGATCTCCTCGAAGATGAGCGGCACCTACGAGTCCGCCCTCATGGCGCGCGAGCAGATCCTCGAGCGGCACCCCGGGGCCGTCATCGAGGTCGTCGACTCGCGCTCGAACTCCATGGAGGAGGGCTTCGCGGTGCTCGCGGCCGCCAAGGTCGCCGCCGCGGGAGGGAGCGCCGCTGAGGCCGCTGTCGCCGCGAAGCGCACGACCGACCGCACGCGATGGCTGTTCACGCCCGCGACGCTGGACTACCTGCGCAAGGGCGGACGCATCGGCAACGCGAGGGCGCTGCTCGGCTCCATGCTGCAGATCCGGCCCATCCTCACCGTGGTGGACGGCGTGACCTCTACCGTGAAGTCCGTTCGCACGCAACGGCGCGCCCTCGAGGAGATCGCCACGATGGTCGCGGCCGACATCGAGACCTACGGGTTCGTCGGCGCGGTCGTGCACCACGTGATCGATCTCGAGGAGGGGGAGGCCCTCGCTTCGCTGATCGAGCAGCGCACGGGCCATCGGCCGTCCGTGCAGCTGCTGGTGACGTCCGTCGGCATCCACGTGGGGCCGGGTTCGCTCGGCGTCGTGTACGAGGTCGGCGCCGACCTGCACAAGAACACCGAGCCGGCGCTGTGAGCCGCGCGGCGCCGCTCCTGATCACCGACTCCAGCTGTGACCTTCCCCGTGACCTGGTCGGGCGCCTCGGCGTCGAGATGCTCAACCTGCGGTTCCGCTTCGGGGATGACGAGCACGTGGACGACCTCGGCGAGACCATGCCGCACGAGCGCTTCTACGGGCTGATGCGCCAGGGGGCGACGCCGACCACGGCGGCCGTCCCGCTCTCGGAGTACGTCGAGACCTTCGAATCCGCGGTGGCGCAGGGACGGCCGGTGCTGCTGCTCGGGCTGTCCAGCGCCCTGTCGAGCACCTACGAGACCGCCCTCACCGCGCGCGACATGGTCGTGGCCGACCACCCCGGCGCCGACATCAGGGTGATCGACTCGCTCAACGCCTCGGCCGCCCTGGGCTTCCTGCTGTTCGAGGCCGCGCGGGTGTTGGAGCAGGGTGCCGATATCGACACGCTGACCGGGTGGGCGCTGGCGGCGCGCACGCGAGTGAACGGCTACTTCACCCTTGAGTCGCTCGAGCACCTCAGACGCGGCGGCCGCATCTCGGACGCGCTCGCGTTCGCCGGGACGATGCTGGACGTCAGACCCGTCCTGCGCATCGATGGGACCGGGGAGCTGGTGTTCGCCGGCCAGACGCGCGGCCGCCGCAAGTCGATGAAGGCGCTCGTGGACATCGCCGCCCAGCGCGTCGTCGACCCCGAGGGCCAGACCGCGTTCGTGGCACACGGCGACGCTCTCGAGGACGCGCATGCGTTGCGGGACCGGTTGTTGGCCCGCCTGGACTTCGCGGACGTGATCGTCGCCGAGATCGGGCCGGTCATCGGCTCGCACGTCGGACCCGGGATGCTCGCCGTGGTCTTCTCCGGAACCGAGCGCTAGGCGCGGCTCGCGGGCCCTTCGGGCGTGTCAGCGGCGTGCGCTACGATGGGTCGCGCCCGGTCATCTCGATTCCGTTGTCCTGGGGGATCCGCATGCGGCCAGTCAGATTCGTTCACGCCGCCGACCTGCACCTCGGCGCGCCCTTCCAGGGTGTCGACGCGTCGGATGCGCGCGTCCGCGCGGCGTTGCTCGCCTCGACCTACGAGGCGCTGGACCGCATCGTCGCGCTCTGCCTCGCCGAGAAGGTCGACTTCCTGCTGATCGCCGGCGACGTTCACAACAGCCGTGAGAAGAGCAGGCCTGCCCAGTTCCGGTTCCAGGCCGCGATGGAGCGGCTGACCGAGGCCGGGATCCCCGTCTACATCTCGCGCGGCAACCACGATCCGGCCGACGGCTGGTCGGCCGGGCTGCGCATGCCCGAGACGGTCCGGTACTTCTCCACCTCCGAGGTCGAGGCGTTCTCCGTAGAGCGCGACGGCGAGCCGATCTGCACGCTCTACGGTCGCGGCTACGAGCGCGCTGCCGAGAAGCGCGACTTCGCCTCCGCGTACCGGCGCTCGCCCGACGACCGCATCGCGATCGGCGTCCTGCACACCAACGTCGGCAGCCGCCCGGACTTCGAGGACTACGCTCCCGCGTCGATGGACACGCTCCGCAGCGCCGGCATGGACTACTGGGCGCTCGGCCACATCCACAAGCCAGAGGTGCTGTGCGCCTCGCCGGCGATCGTGTACGCGGGCAGTCCCCAAGGGCTCAACCCCAAGGAGGACGGCCTGCACGGCTGCTACCTCGTCGAGGTCGACGGCTCGGGCGCCACGCCCGAGTTCAGGCCGGTCTGCTCGATCGCGTGGGCGCGCCGCAGCGCCGACGCCTCGGCGTGCGCCGGCATCGACGACGTGCGCGGCCTCCTGCGCCGCGTGTGCGACGACGTGCGCGCCGACGCCGACGGACGCCCCGCGATCGCCCGCATCGAGTTTGTCGGCCGCAGCGACGCCCACGAGACGCTGGTGAGCGGCACGGCCATGGCGGACCTGCTCGCCGACCTGCGCGACGAGCAGCTCGCCGCCTATCCGTGGGTCTGGATCGACCGCATCTCCGACCGCACCGCGGCCTCGCTCGACATCGATTCCTATCGCGGCTCCCAGGACTTCACCGGCGACCTCGTACGGTTGGTCGACGAGATCGCGGCCGACCCGGACGCGGTCACCGCGCTGCTCGCCGAGGTGCTTGGGCCGATCGAGGGCTCCGTCGGCGTGACCGAGTCGGACCTGACCCCGGAGGAGCTGCTGCTGCGCGCACGAGATCTGTGCCTCGACCGGTTGGAAGGGGAGCCGCGATGAGGCTCGTCCGCATCGAGGCCGAACGCTTCGGCGGCATCGACTCGCGCACGCTCGGCGACCTGTCGCCGAAGCTGACGGTGGTCGTCGGGCCCAACGAGGCCGGCAAGAGCAGTCTGACCGCGTTGGTCCGCCACGTCCTCTACGGCTTCCCGACCCCGGCGCACACCAAGGAGAACCCGTATCTGTCGGCGTCCGGCGGCAAGCGCCAGGGCCGGCTCGTCTTCGCGGACGACGACGGCGAATGGGTCGTCGAGCGCACGGAGGGGCCGCGCGGGGGGCCGGTGACCGTGCGGGTCCTGTCCGGCCGCCCGCGCGAAGGACTGGTGGACCAGCTGACCAGCGGAGTCAGCCGCGCCGCCTACCGGGTGGTGTTCGGCTTCGGGCTCGCCGAGATGGAGCAGATCGAGCAGCTCAAGGGCAAGGGCGACGACCTGATGTCCCGGCTCTACGCGGCCGGCGCCGGGCTGACCGTCAGCCCGCCCGACANNTGGACGCGCTGTGGAAGAAGGGCGGGTCCGCTCCGGCGATCAACAAGGCGCGGGCAGCCCGTATCGACGTGCGCACCGAGGTCCGCCGGCTCGAGGGCGAGGCGGACACCCTGCGCTCCGACACCGAGCACCTCATCGAGGTCGAGGAGCGGCTGGCGATCGCCCGCGGCGAGCGCACGGAGACGCAGGCGCGCTGCGAGAGTCTCGCACGCACCGTGAGCGAAGCCGAGCGCCTGCTCGCCGAGTCGGCCCAGGCCACGGCGCGCGCCCAGGCCGTGGCGCTCGACGCCTCCGACGCCCGCAGGACCGCCGACGCCGTGGCGACGGACGACGACGCTTTGCGCGCGGCCGACGCCGTCCGCGGCCTCGCCGCC
>PKWR01000212.1 GCA_003133285.1 Coriobacteriia bacterium | reverse complement strand
GAGATCGACACCGCGACGCGCACGGTCGTGCGCTCGTTCGCCACCAAGTCGGCGTGGACCAAGGTCATCGCGCTCTCACCCGACGAGAAGACGCTCTACGCGGCGAACTGGTCCGGCAACGACGTGAGCATCATCGACCTCACCTCGGGCAAGCTCGTCAAGCGCGTATCGGTCGCGAAGACGCCGCGCGGGCTGTGGCCCACCAAGGACGGGCGCTACCTCTACGTGGCCGGCTTCGCGAGGGGCGACCTGCAGCGCATCGACCTGAAGTCGGGCGCGATCAAGACGCTGTTCGTCAGCGGCGGGGCGATGCGCCACCTGGTCGCCGACGAGACCACCGGGAAGCTCTACGCGTCCGACATGGCGAAGGACGTCGTGTGGGTGTGCGATATGAAGACGCTCAAGGTCACGAAGTTCTGCGACACCGACGAGAAGCCGAACACGATCGAGCTGTCGCCCGACGGGCAGATCCTGTTCATCTCCAACCGCGGCGAGAACAACCCGAAGTCCTACTACATCCCCGGCTACGAGTGGGGCACCATCCTGCTGGTCTCGACCTCGACCGGCAAACCGCTCGACGCCATCGTGGGCGGCAACCAGTGCACGGCACTCGACGTGTCGGCGGACGGCCACACGCTCGTGTTCTCGGACTTCCTCGACGACCGGCTGCGGGTCTACGACGTGCCGGGATACGCCACGCTCGCACAGGGCAACGGAGGGCGCTATGCAGCGCACTTCGCGGCTCTGAAGAAGTCGAAGCCGTAGCAGAAGGCGGCCGATGGGGGCTTCGCGGGGCGAGGCCCCGGGTACGGCCGAGCCACAGGGCGGTCTCGCCGTACCCGGGGCCTCGCCCCGCGAAGCCCCCATCGGCCGCCCGCCCTACTCCTCGACGGCGTGCCGCCCGAACTGCTCGCGAAGCGCCGAGAGCACCCGGCCGGTCCAGTCGGGATCGCGCTCGGACTCGACGCGGAAGCGCAGCGCGTCCTCGATGACCCGCGCGCGGATGCCGAGGTCCCGGGCGGCGTCGAGCGTCCACTCCCCCTCGCCCGTGTGCGCCACGGAGCCACTGACACCCCCGAGGCCCTCGCCGTGGAGGCGGAAGGCGCTCTCGAGCCAGCCGACCAGGCGCGACTCGATGACGCTGCCGCGGTTGTAGACGGCCGCGGCCTCGGTCAGGTCGATCGAGTAGTCGCTCGCCTTCAGCACCGTGAAGCCCTCGGCGATGGCCTGCATCATGCCGTACTCGATGCCGTTGTGGACCATCTTCACGAAGTGGCCCGCGCCGATGCCCGGGAAGTGCCGGAAGCCGTCGGGCACGGTCAGGTCCACCCACAGCGGGCGCAGCCGTTCGAAGTCGTCGTGCGCGCCGCCGATCAGCAGGCACGCGCCCTCACGGGCGCCCGCCGGCCCTCCCGAGACGCCGACGTCGACGTAGCGCATGCCGAGGGCCCTCAGTCGTTCGGCGCGCGGCAGGTCGTCCGTCCAGCGCGAGTTCCCGCCCTCTACGATGGTGTCTCCCGGCTCGAGCAGCCCGGCCAGCCCGCCGTCTCCGAAGAGCATCGCGTCGACGGCGGCGCCGGCGGGCACCATGAGCCACACGACGCGCGGCGCCTCGAGCGCCGCGACGAGCTCCGCGAGCGTGGTGGCCGGAGTGACCCCGTCGGCTGCGAGATGCATCGCCACGCTCGTCGTGCGGTTGAACCCGACCGTGCGCCATCCGTGGTCGACCAGGTTGCGGGCGAGGCCCGCCCCCATCTTGCCGAGCCCGACGACGCCGATCTCGCGCCTCAGCGAGTCGCGTGGCGGCGTGGCGGCGCCGACCCCGGCCGAAGCCGCGAGCACGTCGTCGGTGTCCGGAGCGTAGTGCTGAAGCGGGACCACTCCGTCGGCCCACGCCTGCACGATGGGGTCGATGAACTCCCACATCGCCCTGACCTCGCGGGTGGAGACGAACAGCGTCTGGTCACCCGAGATCGCGTCGGCCAGCAGGCGAGAGTACTCCTCGACGTACTGCGCCTTCTCCTCCTTCTCGTAGAGGAAGAAGTTGAAGTCACGATCTTCGAGCTGCGTGTCGAATCCGGGCTTCTTGGTCCAGAAGCCGATGGTGATCGAGTCGGCCGGCTCGAGCCGGAAGGTCACCCGGTTGCGGACATCGTCCGCGTCGCCGCACATGCACGGCTGGGGATGGTGGAAGGAGACCACCATCTGCTTGCGCACCTGCCCGAGACGCTTGCCGCCGCGCATGACGACCGGGACGCCGCGCCACCTCTCGGAATCGAGCTGCGTGACGACCTTGAAGAACGTCTCGGTCGCCGAGTCCGGCGCCACGCCGGGGATGTCCCGGTAGCCGTCGTATTGGGCGCGGAAGGTCGACGCCGCGATCTGCTCGGTCGTGAGCGGCCTGAGCCCCCGCAGCGCCTCGACGCGCGCGGCGCGGATCGCGTCGGCGTCCATGCTCGCGGGCTGCGTCATCGTGATGAGCGCGAGCATCTGCAGCAGGTGGTTCTGCCCGACATCGCGCAACGCACCCACCCCGTCGTAGAAGGCCCCGCGCGACTCGGCTCCCAGCGTCTCGAGGAGGTCGATCTCGATGCGGTGGATGGCCTGGTTGTTCCAGGAGGGCTCGAACAGGTTGTTCGAGAAGCGGAACGACATCATGCCCTGGAGCATCTCTTTGGCGAGGTAGTGGTCGATGCGGTAGATCTGCTGCTCCTCGAAGAGCGAGCCGAGCTGCTCGTCGAGTTCGCGCGCCGTGCGGCAGTCGTTCCCGAAGGGCTTCTCGACGATGATGCGCGTCCACCCGCCCGATCCGTCCACGTTGCACGCGGTGGTGAGGCCGCTGGCCGCCAGATGCTCGAAGATCGTGCGGTAGTGCTCCGGGGGCACGGCAAGGTAGAACAGCTTGTTGGCGCAGACGTCCCACTCATCGTCGATGGCGTTGAGCGCGTCGGCGAGGCGCCCGTACGCCTCGACCTCGTCGAAGTGGCCCTGGTGGTAGCTGAAGTCGCTCGCGAAGGTGTGCAGGTCGTCCTCGTCCAGCGGGCCGCCGTGGTGCCGGCGTACCGTCTCGCACACGCTCGTGCGGAACGGCTCGTCGCCGATGTCGCGGCGCGCGAATCCGATGGTGCGGAACCGTTCCGGCAGGCGCGTCTTCTCGCGAAGGTGGTAGAGCGCGGGCACGATCTTGCGCTCCATCAGATCGCCCGTGGCGCCGAAGACGACGAGGATGGTCGGGGTGTCCAACGTGAGTGCAGGCATTGCGGGACCGCTTCCATCGGGGAGTCACCCACGGTATGTACCCGACTCTCGGGAGTGCGGCGGTCCGGTCACCGTGGAGGTAGACTGGCGCAATGAGGATCATCGACGTTCACACGCACATCTGGACCGACAAGCTCGCGCCCGCCGCCATCTCGGCGGTCGGCGCTCAGGGCCACATCGGCGCCCACTACGACGGCACGGTGTCCGGGCTTCTGGCCGCGATGGATCGCGCCCGGATCGATACCAGCGTCACGCTGCCGGTCGCCACCAAGGCGAGCCAGGTCCGTACCATCAACGATTGGGCGACGACGCTCGTCGGGCACGAGCGCATCGTGCCGTTCGGCGCCATGCATCCCGACTTCGCGGACCCTGCAAAGGAGATCGCGCGGATGCGGAAGCACGGCCTGACCGGCTTCAAGATGCATCCCGAGTATCAGCGGTTCGAGCCGCAGGAACCGCGCATGGAGCCGATCTACGAGGCTGCGATCCGCAACGGCATGACGATCTACTTCCATTCGGGCGGCGACGTGGCCTTCACCAGCGTCCGCGGCACCCCGAAGGCCTTCGCCGAGGTGCTGGACGTATGGCCGGAGCTGCACGCCGTGCTCGCCCACATGGGCGGGTTCCGTCAGTGGAACGCCGTGCCCGGCCGGATCGCGGGTCGCGACGTGTGGCTCGACACGGCCTACACGCTCGGGCACCTGCCCGACGAGGAGTTCGTGGAGCTCGTGCGCGCCCACGGCGTCGAACGCGTCATGTTCGGGACCGACGGACCGTGGACGGACGCGGCCGCCGAGGTCGCCCATCTGAAGTCGCTGCCGTTCAAGCCCGCGGAGCTGCGCGCCATCCTCGGCGGCAACGCGGAGCGCTTCCTCGCGCGCTAAGCGCGGCCGTCCGGCCTACGCGCCGATGACGTCGCATCCCATGTAGGGGCGAAGGACCTCCGGCACCGTGATGGTGCTGTCCGCGTTCTGGCAGTTCTCGATGATCGCGGCCACGCAGCGACCGACCGCAAGCCCGCTGCCATTGAGGGTGTGGACGAAGCGGGATCCCTTGAACGAGGCCGGGTCGCGGTACTTGATCGACGCGCGACGCGCCTGGAAGTCCCAGCAGTTGCTGCAGGACGAGATCTCTTTGTAGCCGTCGTAGGACGGCATCCAGACCTCGATGTCGTAGGTCTTCGCGGCGCTGAACCCGATGTCCCCCGTGCACAGCGTGATCACGCGGTAGGGCAGCCCCAGCAACTCGAGCATGTACGACGCGTCGGTCACCATGCCCTCGAGCTCGTCCATCGAGGTCTCGGGGGTGGCGAACTTCACCAGCTCGACCTTGTCGAACTGGTGCACGC
>PKWR01000014.1 GCA_003133285.1 Coriobacteriia bacterium | reverse complement strand
GGCCATCGAGATCAAAGCCTCCGGCGGGATCCGCGAGCTCGACACCGTCCTCGAGATGGAACGGCTCGGCGTCACGAGGTTCGGCCTAAACACGCAAGCGGCGGTGGCTGTGCTCGAAGAGGCCACACGGCGCGCAACGACGGACCGAGGCGACGGCGGAGGAGACTAGCCCGGCCCAGCAACGAGGTCAACGACTCATGGACACTGATTTCCTGCGTTTTCTTGTACAGGCGGCGGTCATGCCGGTGGTGAGTCTGCCCGACGACCGGCTCGCGGTCCCGCTCGTGGACGCGCTCGCGGCCGGCGGGCTCACGGCAGTCGAGATCACCTTCCGCACCGACGCGGCGGAGCGGGCCATTGAGCGGATCGCGTCCGAGCGTTCCGAGATCGCAGTCGGGGCCGGTACGGTCCTCACGGCAGAGACGGTTCGGCGGGCTTCGAACGCGGGCGCTCGCTTCGTGGTCAGCCCGGGTTTCAGCTCAAGCGTCGACGAGGCCTGCCTGGCGGCCGGCCTGCCCTACCTGCCCGGGGCGGTGACCGCGACGGAGATCATGACCTGCCTCGAGCACGATCGTCGGATCGTCAAGTTCTTCCCCGCCAAGAGCCTGGGCGGCGTCGGAACGGTGAAGTCCCTCGCCGCGCCATTCGTGTCGGTCGGCGTCCGGTTCGTGCCCACGGGTGGAATCGGGGCCGACGACGTCGCCGCGTACCTTGCCGAGGCGGCTGTCGCCTGCATCGGTGGGTCGTGGATGGTGACCGAACGGCTTTTGGCCGCTCAGGACTGGCCTGCCGTGACGGAACTGTCGAAAGCAGCCGCACAGGCAGCGCGATCCCGGCCCGGAGGGGTGACCCGATGAGCGGCCCCCAAACGCGTCTGAGGCCGGCCGTCCAGCCGACGATGTACTTCGTCGGCGTCAGCACCGCTCGCTCCTCGATCAACCCCGTCTTCCACGCCTGGGCACCGGAGCTCCACATCGACGACGCCTGCCTGACCGGCATCGATCTTGCGCCGGGCTCGCCCCGAGAGACCTACCGCGAGGTCGTGTCGTTCATCGCCTCCGACCCGCTCTCGGTCGGCTCGCTCGTTACGACGCACAAGATCGACGTCTACTTGAGCTGTGCGGACCTGTTCGGGGGGATCAGCCGGGACGCCGCCGCCCTCGGCGAGATCAGCTGCATTGCGAAGCGGGACGGCCGACTGGTCGGAGCCGCCCTCGATCCCGTCGCGAGCGGGTTCGCGCTCGAGGCGTTCCTCCCGGAGGGCTATTGGCAACGCGCGGGCAGCGACGTCCTTCTGCTGGGCGCCGGCGGGTCGGCCACGGCGCTCATGTGCTACCTCTCCGACCCCAGGCACGGGCCCAACAGGCCGCGCCGCATCGTCGCGACGGCACGCCGAGCCGAGCGTCTGGAGAAGATCCGCGGCGTCCACGACCGACTCGGCTTCGACGTCCCGTTGGAGACGGTCCAGGCGACTGACGTGTCGGTGAACGATGCCGCTCTCGCGGCGCTCGCACCGGGCTCGCTCGTCGTGAACGCGAGCGGCCTCGGCAAGGATGCACCCGGGTCTCCGCTCTCCGATGCCGCCGTATTTCCGCTCGACGGCCTCGCATGGGACTTCAACTATCGGGGCAATCTCGTCTTCCTCGACCAGGCCAGACGCCAGGCGGCCGAACGGCGCCTGACGATCGAGGACGGCTGGATCTACTTCGTCCACGGCTGGACTCGCTGCATCGCCGAGATCTTCCACCTCGACATCCCGGTCAGCGGCCCCGCGTTCGACCGTCTCTTGAAGCTCGCTGAGGCGGCACGATGAACGGCCGGGTCCTCGTCACCCCGCGCTCGCTGACGGGCGGGACCGATCGGGCCTTGCTGGATCCTCTTGAGCGGGCGGGCTACGAGGTCGCCCTAGGACCCACGGGCCGGCAGCCAACCGAGGCGGAGCTAATCGCCCTGCTGCCCGGTTGCATTGGCTACCTGGCCGGCGTCGAGCCTGTGGGTGCCGCTGTGCTCGCGGCAGCCGACGCCCTACGCGTTATCAGCCGGAACGGCGCCGGAACCGACAACATCGACATGGCGACTGCGGCGGCCCGCGGCATCCGAGTCGTCCGGGCCGGCGGAGCGAACGCCCGTGGCGTTGCCGAGCTGACGATCGCGCTCATCCTCGCCGGCCTCCGCCAGATCCCGCTCACCGACCGGCTGGTCCGCTGCGGGAAGTGGGACCGGCCGCGCGGCCGGGAAGCGGCCGGCCGCACGCTCGGCATCGTGGGCTATGGGTCGATCGGGCGGCAAGTCGCGGCGCTGGCGACGGCCCTCGGCATGCACTGTCTCGCCTACGATCCGTTCGTCGATGCCGGCGTCGAGGGCAGTGCCTCTGCCCGCCTCGTGCGGAGCCTCGACGACGCGCTGCGGAACAGCGACGTGGTGACGCTTCACTGCCCGCCGCTTCCGTCCGGCGAGCCCCTCCTGGGCGATCGCGAGTTGCGCCTCATCCGGCGAGGCGGCGTTCTGGTCAACACGGCCCGCTGGTCGCTGGTCGACTCCCCAGCAGCGGTCCGGGCGCTCGATGAGGGTCACCTGGCCGCCTACGCGACCGACACGTTCGCGACGGAGCCACCCGAGCTCGACGCGCTCGTGACCCATGAGCGGGCGATCGTCACGCCGCACATCGGCGGCTTCACCGACGAGAGCGTCCGCCGGGCGGGCGAGGCAGCGGTCGCGAACCTGCTCGCGGCACTTGCCGAGACCGAACCCGCCGGTCGGGAAGCGAGAAGTGTCTGAGGTCGAGCTTGTCTGCCGGCCCCTGACTGGGTCGCTCGCCGACGATCTCGTGGGACCTGACCCCTTGCCGAGCCGCGACGAGCCTGGCGATAGGGGCGGCCAGCGGGAAGGAGCGGCGGGCTGCGTGTTGTACTGGCTGGGCCAGGCTGGCTTTGTCATCCGGGTGCTCGGCCGCGACGAGCCGACGCTAGTGGTCGATCCGTACCTGTCGGACTCGCTCGAGCACAAGTATCGGGGCAAGTTCTTCGAGCATGTCCGGATGATGCCCGCGCCGATCTCGCCCGCGGCCCTGGGCGAAGTTGACGCCGTACTTTGCACGCACCAGCATTCCGATCACATGGATCCGGGGACGTTGCCCGACATCGCGGCAACCAACCACCACTCCAAGTTCATCGTGCCCGAGCCCGAGCTGCCGCGCGCCCTCGAGATCGGTTTGCCCCGCGAGCGCGTCGTTGGGCTCGCCCCAGGAAGGCTCCTGCGGCTCGGCCCGACGACCACAGTCGAGGCCATCCCGTCGGCGCACGAGACCCTCGAGGTTCTGCCGGGAGGAGCGTCCCGGTTCGTCGGCTACGTGATCCACGCCGGCGCGCTGAGCATCTACCATTCGGGCGACTGCATCCCATACTACGGCCTCGCCGAGGTCCTGGCCGCTCGCGGGATAGACCTCGCACTCCTTCCTGCGAATGGACGCGATGCGTACCGGTCGGATAATGGGGTGCCCGGCAACTTCACATGGGATGAGGCCGTCGAACTCTGCGCCCGTGCGCATATCCCGTACCTCATCCCGCACCACGTCGGCATGTTCGCGTTCAACACCGTAGATGTGGCATGCTTTGACCTTGCCTGGGCCGCGTCGCAGGGCGTGACGGTCGTGCTCCCCAACGTCAGACAACGCGTCGAGCTCACGGTCGACATGAGGTTATCGGCATGAAACCAGCGGACCAGACGACGGGTGAGGCGCAGCAGCCAGGCGAGCCGGGGCCGGGTTCGGAGATCGGTCCGTCGGCCCTTCTCGACTCCGTCTCGAAGAGCTTCGGGCGGCTGCGCGAATCGGAGCAGAAGGTGGCTCGAGTCGTCGGGGCGGCTCCGGACTGGGTCATCCATGCCACCGTCGCCGACGTCGCCCGGAGGGCAGGCGTCAGCGAGCCCACCGTCATGCGCTTCTGCACGGCGCTCGGGTTCAGCGGGTTCCGGAGTTTCCAGCTGCTGCTTGCCCAGGGTCTGGCTCTAGGCATCCCGGCAACCCAGTCCGTCATCACGTCCGCCGACTCGGTCGCGCAGATCGTCAGCAAGGTCTTCGACTACTCGGTGACGAGCCTCGACCACGCGCGCAGGGTCATGCGGCTGGAGGCGATCGAGGCCGCGGTGTCCGCGCTCTCGTCCGCCCGCGAGATTCTCTTCCTCGGCCTCGGGACGTCGGGCGTGGTCGCCCAAGACGCGCAGCAGCGATTTTTCCTCTTCGACGTACCCTGTTCTGCGCCGGTGGACGCGCATCTCCAGTTCATGGCGGCCTCACTGGCCGGGCCAGACACGCGGGTCGTCGCCATCTCGCACACGGGCCGGACGCTCGGCGTCCTCGACTCAGTGAAAGCCGCCCGCGCCAACGGCGCGAAGATCATCGCGATTACCGGTAGCGAGAGCCGTCTGAGCGAGCTCGCCGACATCGCCATCATCGTCGAGACGCTCGAGAACCGTCTGAGCGAGAGCCGTCTGAGCGAGCTCGCCGACAT
>PKWR01000057.1 GCA_003133285.1 Coriobacteriia bacterium | reverse complement strand
GATCACGCCGTTCTCGTTCCAGGTCACGATCGCCAGGCGATGCCCGTTGGTGCCGAAGTAGACCGACCGTCCGCTGACCGTGATGGCCGAGGAGTCCGTCGGGTAGCTTCGGCCGAGGTCGTTGGAGATGGCCGCCTTCGCGGCCGCGGCGTCCTTGTACTGCTCGACGACGATCACGAGCGCATCGGTCGGATCGGTCTTCGCGGGCAGGTACTGACGGGTGAGCGTGTAGACATCGGCGATGATCGGGGTCGAGGTGTAGCCGGGAAGGCTGTCGGGCACCCACGTGGACAGAGTAGTCACCGGCCCCACGGGTTGCTGCCCCTGGGACGGCGTGCCCCCGGTGGCGGGCGTCTTCGTGGTACTGCTCCCGGAGCTCGGCGACACGCTCGTGTCGACGGTGGGCGTCTTGCCCTCGTCGATCGCGTCGATCTGCTGCTGCGCGTTCTTGAAGGTCGGCTCGGTCGTCACGATCTCGGCGAGCTTCACGCGTGCGGTCTTCAGGTCGCCGGCGACGATGGCGGCTTGGGCCTCGGCATAGAGCGCCTCCAGGCGCTTGTGACGATCACACGTGATCGTCTCGCGCACGACCTTGTACTTGCCGGCCTGGTCGGAGGGCACCTCCACGGTGCGGATGGTGTCGGTCACGACCTCGCCGTAGGTGCAGACGATGCGCTCGCCGGTCTCGACGCGGACGGTCCGGCTGCACCCCGCGAGCAGCAGAAGGCCTGCCGACAGGACCGCGATCAGGATGAGGATGGGTATCGGTCGGCGTGACATGGGGTTCAGGAACCTCCGTTGTCGATATGAGAGCGGCGGCCGCGCATGCGGCGCATCGCCATGATAGCCACCATCGTGACCGCACCCAGTATGACGGCTCCCGTCATCGCTGCGTCCGGCAGTGCCGTGAATCCGATGGAGCCGTACTCGGTGCCGTAGTACTGCTGGATGCCCGGTGCAAGGGCCGGGTTCCACACGTGCGTGGGGACGTCGAGGAGCCAAGGCCACGCGGCCGAGGCCGCCAGTGTGGCGGCGACGGGCCATCCGGGACGAGCATCGACCACCGCCACGATCACAAGCACGGCGAGTGCCACAGCGGCCCAGCCTGCGACCGACTCGGCCCCGTTCATGGTCCAGGAGCCGGCGAAGACTCCCCCCGTCACCGTGACGTCGGCCCGGACGGCTATCGCGGGCAGCAGCAGGCCGACGAGAGCGAGCAGCGCCGGGGCCGCGGACGCGAGCATCAGCGTCCGCGGGGTCGCGGATGCCTGCGCACCATGCGCGTGCGCCAGCGCGCACACACCCGCGACCACGAGCAGCGACCCGGCGAGCACACCCGGGACGACCAGCGGCTGAGGTCCGGCCACGCCCACGAACTGCTCGAGAAGGATCAGTGCGGAGAGCAGCACCGGAGTGACCGAGAGGGAGGCCGCGCCTGCAGCGGGGCCGAACGTCCTCAGCGTGGTGGGCCACAGCGCGCACACGAGCCCCCAGGCGACGGCCGCCAGCACCACCTCGACCGAATGCTCGACCAGCGCGCTCCATCCGTACGGGACGCCCGATGCCACCCACCACACGAGGGACACCAGGAAGCCGGATGCGGACGCCCACAGGAGCGTCCCGTCCATGCCGGACGAGGACGCCACGCGCACCAGAAGCAGGCCGCCGGCGAGCAGCAACACCCCGCCGAGCAGCATGCCGAGCTCTTGGGGAGCGAAGCGGACCAGCGGGGAGAACGACGAGGGTCGTTCCCAGTCGGCCACGACGCCCGCGACGCCCGCCACGGCGAGCAGCGCACCGGCGACCGACCAGCCTGCAACCAGGACGCGGCGCTCCCTCAGAGCGACAGCAGCGGCCCCGAGGGCAGCGACGGCCGCCCATCCCCCGCTCACCCAGAAGACAACGATCGAGCCGGCAGGCGCATCGGTCATGCGCATCGCAGCGATGAGTGCGGGCGCACCCGCGACAGCGAGCAGCCCACCCGCGCACGCCTGCAGGACGAGAGGCCGCGTGAGCCGTCGGAGCGCCCGAACGGGCCGAGGTGCGCGCAGGAGTGCCAGAGCCAGCGCACCGGCCGTCAGCGCCACCGTGAGGGCACCCGCGGGCACGCGTCCGGCGAGAACGACGCACATCTGCACGAACACCGCGAAAGCGGCGGCAAGGGCGAGCGGCGGCGCGATGCGCCGCAGACAATCCATCCCGCGCCCACCTCCCCGTCGCGTCGCCGGTCCGTTTTCCACGGTACTCCTTCGAGGAGGAAGGGCCGGGAGAGCGATCCTCTCCCGACCCTTCCTCCGAAACCCGGTCGCTCGGTCTGTCCGATCAGACAGACGTCACGTCCCTACTTGTTGTGGCACGTCTCGCACACGCCGCGGTTGTCGAGCTTGAGCAGCGCGCTGTCGTTCGTCGGCGGCACTCCGCCGAGGCCGGTGTTGACCCGCAGATCGTTCGCGGGATCGGCGACGTTCGCCCATCCGGTCATGACCGTGGAAGCGCCATGAGCGTTGTGGCAGGTCAGGCACTCGATCCAGTCAGCATCGGTGTTGGCGACAACGCCGGTTCCGACGCCGGCTGATGCGCCATCGCCGTGCGCCAGAGGCAGGATGGAGTCCGTGACGACCAGCGCACGAACACCGACGAAGTTCGTCAGCGGGACGTTGATCGGGTGACGATGACGGATCACGGGGGTGGAGGATGCATCGGCCGACACGAATCCGAAGCCGTCGCCAGCATCATACTGGCTTGTCTTCGTCATGTAGGTCGTGTGGCAACCTGTGCACCAGCCACTCATGCCCTTGAGCTCGTTGCTACTGGGAGCGATGGCGTACTTCGCACTGGTGTAGTTCGGCTCGTAGGCGGTGTACTGCGTGTGCAATGCGAATCCACCCTGCGGGAAGCCCTTCTCCCTCGAGATGACGAACGGGGTCGGGGTCGGCGACGTTGCTGTTCCGCCGTTGTTGATGGGATCGTATCCACCAACGGCGACGCCGTAAACGACGTCCTTCAGGATGCGGTAGTTCGAGGAACCGTGCGGGTCATGGCAGGTGCCGCAGTCCATAACGATCTTGTCGCCGGTACCGAGCAACCCGACCACGTTACCGCTCGCATGAGCGGTGTCCGTGGCCGTCGACCCGAAGGTGCCGCCGCCCCATGCGCCCCAGGACTGGCCGTTCATGAGGTGGGAGGAGGTGACGGGATTGTTCTTGGCGTCGTACAGCACGCCCTTCGTCTTGTTGGGGTCCTCGCGGCCGAAGGCGCCGCCGAGGAGGGTCGCTCCCTTCGTGCCGTACTGCGTGCCCTCGTAGATGCCGTCCGTGACGTTGGTGTCAGCGCCCTGGCCCGTGGAGTCGTGGCATGCCAGGCAGAACTGGTAGACCGTGGTCGCGTCGGACAGCAGCAGTGCGGACTTGACTGACTTGGCGGTGTCGTTGCCGACCCACGTTACGGAACTCGGTGCGGTGTGCGCACGGTGACAACCGGCGCACGCCTCGGTGTTGGAGATGTAGCCGCCGTGGGGGCCCATGTTGGCCAGCGCGATCGAAGGAACCAGCACGACTGCAAGAACGGTCGCTGCCAGAACCAGGAGCGTAGCGATCTTCTTCGCGGTCATCTGACCCCCCCTTCGCTCATTGCCTCTTCTTCGATCTTCGCACGACGAGCCGCGAGTGCCAACAGGCCACCCACAACGAGCGTCGGCGCAAGAGCGGCCTTCGCGAACGGGCTCGACAGCAGGCTGCCGATCATCGGAGAGGTGTGGTCCTCCATGAACGGGTCGGCCTTCGGAGGTGCGACCAGGAACTTGTGGGAGGCCCAGAACATCGAGCCGTCTCCGAACCGCGACGTCCAGTCCTGGCCCGTATCGCTGAGGTACGCGACGATGTTCTTGCGGGTGTCGTACACCATGGCCTTCGCGGGGCACGTGTAGACGCACGTCGGCTGATGGTCGAGCTCCAGGATCGCTCCCGTGTCCACCGGATGCGGCAGCTGCGAGATGCGCGCGCCGTTGGTGCCCGGTGCCTTGGTCGGCAGATCGCCGTTGAGGCCGGCGCCTACGTAGGGGGATACGGCCGTGCCGGTGTAGCCCGTGCACAGCGTGCACTTCCAGGCCTTGTCGGCCACGAACAGGTCCGAGCCTGAGCCGATCATCGGGACGCCGCCGCGCTGGCAGTCGATCTTGCACTGCTCGACGCACTTCGAATCATCCGGGTTGCAGAGATTCGGATCGATCCAGACCGCGCCCGTGACCGTGTTCTTCTGGATCGCCTTGAACGGGCAGCGACCGGCGCACGGCGGATTCTCGCAGTGCCAGCAGCTGAACCGTACGTAGGGACCCGCATCGACACGCTTCTGGGACTTGATGACCACTCGCTGGTTCGGCGCGAGCTTGTTGTGCGGCAGTTCCGGCGAGACGGTCACGTCGCCCTTCATGTGCCACGTCCGCTTGCAGGCGATGACACAGCCGTTGCAGCGCACGCACTTGTCTACTTCTTGCAGGATCGCCATTTCTTTCGCTTCGTAAGGCACTATGCCACCTCCCCTAGCTCATCTTCTCGATCTTGCACAGACAGGCCTTGTACTCAGGGATCGTGGAGTTCGCGTCCCATGCGTCGATGCACAGGTCGTTCGCACGCGAGCCGGTCGAAAGTCCCTTGTCGCCCCAGTGCCACGGAATGGCGACCACTCCGCGAGCGACGCGCTGGTTGGACTCGAGGCCCACACCCACGCGGGCCTTGAAGCCGCGAGCCCAGTGCTTGCCACCCGGCAGTGCGCTGTTGGGTGAGTTCAACTCCTGGCTGGCCTGGGAGTTGCCGCGTGCTGTCGTGACGTTGACCCAGTCACCATCGGCGATGCCGTACGTGCGCGCATCGGCGGCGTTGATCTCGATCCACGGCACCGGCTCCGCTTCCACGTTCCACGAGTTGTTGCGGGTGATGGGGCCGCCCTGGAAGTGCTCGACACAGCGGATGCTAGTCAGCACCAGCGGGTACTGGCCGGCCACCGCCGGATCGCCATACGTACCGATCGCAGAGCCGTCGGCGCCTTCGACGATCAGGCGCGTCGAACCCGACATGTTGTGGCCGTAGAGAGCCACGTAGTCGTGCAGGAACGCCGGGTTGGACGCCACGGCAGGAGACTCGTACGGCTCCGTGTGGCCCGGGAAACGGCCCATGAACGTCTTGCCGCCGGTGACGGGATTGAGGAAGTGCGGTCCGGTCGTAGTGCTCGGAGCGTCCTTGAACGTCTTGTACTTGCGGTACACGAGCGACCAGTCGGCCAAGCCGGGGGAGTCCAGCGCCGCCGTCGGCGACTTCGGCGTGTAGAGCAGAGCAACCAGACCCGCGGCAACGAACGTGTCGCTCTGGTCCCCGGCGACTTCGCCGTTGTTGTAGAACACGCGGCGGTTCAGAAGCCACGCCCAGCCCCAGCGCGGGTAGTTGTTGGCGCCTACGGGGCCGTCCTGACCGGTGACCACGTTGTTGCGACTCTTGGCGCGGTTCTTCACCGTCCACGCCACCGTGTTGCCGGCGCTGGTGACGGCCGGCATGTAGTTGCCGTTGTAGCTCACGCCGTTGTTCCAGCCACCAACGCCCGGGGTCGTTCCACCACCGATGTCGAGTGCTCCGCTGTCGGAGCCGGAGTAGATCCACATGGTGCCGCCGGTGGTGGCGGTGTAGTTGGTCGGGCGGCACATCTCCTTGTAGATGTCTTCGGCGACGATCTCGGACCCGACACCAGCGTAGTTGCTGATGGGTGACGTGGCACCCGGAGCCCAACGCTCGGTTCCACCGGTGCGGGTGACCGCTTCGAACGCGGTGGCGCCGCGAGGGGTCCAGTGGTACTTGTCGCCGTACAGAACCTTGTATGCGGGGCCGTTGATGACTCCAAGCGCGCTGAGCGTGCTCCAAACGCCGGCGGTCGGGACACCCGTCCCAGGATCGCTGTAGGGCACGTTCGTGATGTGCGAGAACGCACCGGCCTTGTCGAGCGCGTAGGCGAAGTGGAGCAGCAACTCGAGGTCTGCTTTGCTGTTGCCCTTGGGAGCTGTCGCACGCTCGCGCCACTGCAGCCAACGGCCGGAGTTCGTGACGCTCCCCGCCTCCTCCGCATGCGAGCACGCGGGGATCAGGTACGTGACGCCGCCGCTCTTGCGGTCACACGCCGCGGTCTCGGTCTCGTACATGTCGACGACGACCATGAGGTCGAGCGCCTTCAGGCCCGCGCGCACCTTGGACTGGTTGGGCTCCGTGATGGCG
>PKWR01000185.1 GCA_003133285.1 Coriobacteriia bacterium | reverse complement strand
TGGGTGGCGTGGGGCATCTCCGCAGCAGCGCTGTGGCTGTGGTGGCCGCTCCCTCGGCGGGCCGCGCGCGTACGGCTCGTGGCGGCGGTAGCCGTGCTTCTCATGGCCGCCTCCTGCGTGATGCCGGCCCCGGGCTCCGCCCGTATCGAGGTGCTGGACATCGGCCAGGGCGACGCGATCCTCGTTCGCGACGGCACGCACACGCTGCTGGTAGACACCGGTCCGGACCCGCTGGTCCTCAGACAGGCCCTCGCGCGTGCCGGGGTACGGAGCCTCGAGGGCCTGGTGCTGACGCACGCGCACAGCGACCACATCGGTGGGGCCCCCGGACTTGCCGGGGTCGCCCGCCCGGCGTGGATCGGCGTGCCCGACGTGCAGGACGCCGCCGTCGACTCGCTGGCGCGCTCGTGCGCGTCGCGGACCGACCGGGTCGTCCGGCTGCGGCGGGACATGGTGTGGAACGTCGGGAGCGCGACGGTGCGCGTGTTGTGGCCGCAGGGGGGCGAACGGCTCCTGGACGCGAACGACACCAGCGTGGTCCTGCTCGTGGAGATGGGAGGCGGCCGCGCGCTGCTTCTCGGGGATGCCGAGGAACGCGCTCAGCGAGGAGTCCTGGAGGCATGGTCGACGCGGGTGGACATGCTGAAGGTCGCGCACCACGGCAGCACCAACGGCAATGTGCCGCAGGCGCTGGCCGTGTGGCGCCCCGGTATCGCGCTGATCAGCGTCGGGACCGGGAACCGCTTCGGGCACCCCCACGCGGTCGCGCTGGAGTCGCTGGCGGGGATCGGAGCCCGCGTCGAGCGGACGGACCTGCGCGGAGACCTGACGTGGGTGGGCGCTCCGGCCGCGCAAGCGGCGCCATCGTCGGCGACAGGCTCAGCGCTGGCCGGCCTGTGCGACAATCCATGGAAGGGATGGCCGCCCGGTCGCGTCCCCCAAGAAGCCGAACGAACGGTCCCGCCATGGCAGCCGGCGATCTCACCGATCTCAAGCCCGTCTATCTCATCTACGGCCTGGAAGAGCTGTTGCTCGAGCGCGCCGTCAGGCGGCTGCGCGATCGCCTCGCTGCGGTGGCCGACCTCGACTTCAACCTGGAGACCTTCGACGGGAGCTCGACCACCGCCGACGAGGTCGTCAACGCGGCGAACACCATGCCGTTCATGAGCGACCGTCGCCTCGTGATCGTCCGTGACGTCGACAAGCTCGACGCCGCCGCGCTGGAGACGCTCGCGGCCTATGCACGGGACCCGGCTCCCTACACCTGCCTCGTGCTGGTCGCGGCGAAGATCGCGAGGAACTCGAAGCTCTACCGCGCCGTGGCGAAGACCGGGGTGACCTACGAGTACGTGGCCCCGAAACGCTTCGAGTACGCGGGCGAGGTCGTCAGGATGCTGAGCGAGCGCGGGAAGCGGGCATCGGGTGGTGTGGCGCAGGCGGTCGTCGATCTGGTCGGCCGCGACCTCCGCCGGCTCGACACCGAGGCCGAGAAGCTCGCCTCCTACGTCGGCGACGCCGTCGTAGTGACGGCAGAGGACGTCGCAGAGGTCGTCGCTGCAGGCGGAGCGGCCTCCGTGTTCGAGCTGACCGACGCGGTCGGAGAGCGCGACACGCTCAAGGCCCTCCGGATCCTGCACAGGCTCGTCCAAGCAGGAGAGAGTCCCTTGGGCATCCACGCGATGCTCGTGCGCCACGTCCGCGCGCTCGTGGGCGCGCGTGCGCTCTCTGCACGCGGCATGAGCCCCGACGCGATGGCTCCCGAGATCGGCATGGCGCCCTGGCTCGCCCGCAACGCGAGCCGTCAGGCGGCGCGCTACGAGCCGATGGAGCTCGCCCACGCGCTGGTAGGGCTCGCCGACGCCGAAGAGCAAATGAAAACGAGCTCGGCGGATGCCGGGCTCGTTCTCGAACGCTGGATCATTGCGACCGCCGGAGCGGTCAGACCGTGACGCCTGGAGGCTTCTAGCCCTCCAACTTGGCGACGGCACTCGCGAGCCCGCTCTTGCGGTTCGCGGCCTGGTTCTTGTGGATGACGCCCTTGCTCGCCGCGCGGTCGAGCTCGCGGTTCGCGACCTGCAGGTTCGCGATCGCGATGGCCTTGTCACCGGAGACGACGGCCTCGTTGACCTTCTTGACCGCGGTCTTGACGCTCGAGCGAACTGACTTGTTCCTGTCCGCAGCCTTAGCGTTGGTCAGGATGCGCTTCTTCTGACTCTTGATATTCGCCAACTGGATCGGTCCTTCCAAAGAAATCGAATGGTGCCCGTCGCAGTGGGGCGCGGACGAACCCCGAAATGGTAGCACGGCGTGAGAGCTCCCACAAGCGCGACCACGGCACCGGGCGTGGCCGCTCGCCCGAACCCTCTGTGGGCGTCATCGGCCGGTGCTAGGCTCGTGTCGCGAGGAAGGGAGGCTGCTGTGGCGAGGTCTGGCTGCGCTACGACGTCGTCCGCTGACGGCCTCCCGCACCGCTCTCGAGGGCTGGTATGATACGCAGCCATGACTGACCCCACACTCATCCGCAACTTCTCGATCATCGCGCACATCGACCATGGCAAGTCCACGCTCGCCGACCGCGTGCTGCAGCTGACGCACACGATCGAGGACCGCGACATGGTCGAGCAAGTGCTGGACTCGATGGACATCGAGCGGGAGCGCGGAATCACCATCAAGGCGCAGGCCGTCCGGGTCCTTTACACCGCGGACGACGGCGTCGAGTACACCCTTAACCTGATCGACACGCCGGGTCACGTGGACTTCACCTATGAGGTCTCTCGCTCGCTGCAGGCGTGCGAGGGAGCGCTCCTCGTCGTCGACGCGACCCAGGGTGTCGAGGCACAGACGGTGGCCAACGCGATCATGGCCATGAATGCGCACCTGGAGATCATCCCGCTCATCAACAAGATCGACCTGCCGTCGGCGGACCCTGAGCGCGTGCGGCACGAGATCGAGGAGGCCCTGGCGATCCCTGCCGACGAGGCCGTGCTCGCCTCGGGCAAGACCGGCGAGGGCGTTCGCGAGGCGCTGGAGGCGGTCGTCCGCTTGGTCCCGCATCCGGTCGGCGACCCGCAGGCGCCGCTCAAGGCGCTCATCTTCGACTCCTTCTTCGATGCCTACCGAGGCGTGGTCGCTTTGATCCGCGTCGTCGACGGCCACATCAACGCGGGCATGAAGGTCTCTTTGATGGCCGCCGGTACGATCGTCGACGTGGAAGAGGTCGGCGTGCGCCGCCCGGCCCATGTCCCGGTGGACCGGCTGGGCGTCGGCGAGGTCGGCTACCTGGTGACGGGGCTGAAGGACACATCGCTCGTCAAGGTCGGTGACACCGTGACCCTCGCCAAGCACGGCGCCACCGAGCCGCTGCCCGGCTACCGCGAGATCAAGCCGATGGTCTACACGGGCCTGTTCCCGATCGACGGTGACCAGTACCCGGAGCTGCGCGACGCGCTCGACAAGCTGCGTCTCAACGACCCGTCGGTGATCTACGAGCCGGAGAGCAGCCACGCGCTGGGCTTCGGCTTCCGCTGCGGCTTCCTCGGACTGCTGCACATGGAGATCATCAAGGAGCGCCTCGAGCGTGAGTTCGACCTGGACCTTCTCGCGACCGCCCCGTCGGTCGAGTACCACGTGTACACGACCGACGGCGAGATGATCTCCATCCACTCGCCGCAGGACATGCCCGATCCGGGCACGGTCGACCGGATCGAGGAGCCCTACCTCAAGGTCACGATCCTCGTTCCGCCCGAGTTCGTCGGCGCGATCATGGAGCTCACCGAACTGCATCGCGCGACGTTCGTGAACATGCAGTACCTCAGCGGGACCACCGTGGAGATGCACTACGAGATGCCGCTCTCCGAGCTGATCATGGACTTCTTCGATCAGCTCAAGAGCCGTACGCGCGGCTACGCCTCGCTCGACTACGAGGTGACCGGCTATCGCACAAGCAAGCTGGTCAAGCTCGATGTGCTCCTCGCGGGCAAGCCGGTCGATGCGCTGTCGTTCATCGTCCACAAGGACAAGGCGTTCGCCCGCGGCAAGATGCTGACCGAGAAGTTGCGCGGCATCATCCCGCGGCAGATGTTCGAGGTGCCGATCCAAGCCGCCATCGGCGGCAAGATCATCGCGCGCGAGACGGTGCGCGCCATGCGCAAGGACGTCATCGCCAAGTGCTACGGCGGTGACATCTCGCGCAAGCGCAAGCTGCTCGAGAAGCAGAAGAAGGGCAAGAAGCGCATGAAGCAGGTCGGCACCATCGAGGTGCCGCAGGAGGCCTTCATGGCCATCCTGAAGGTCGATGACTGACCCGGCCGCCAGCTCGCCCCTTGCGGGTCCCGCGCCCGAGCCCGTCTCGCTCTACGTCCACGTGCCTTTCTGCGTCTCGAAGTGCGCCTATTGCGACTTCTACTCGCGGGCGGGCGGGGAGGCGCTGCGCAGACCCTTCGTCGACGCGGCGCTGTTCGAAGCCGGCCACTGGTCGCACTACGACCTGCTCGACGACGTGCCCACCCTCTACATCGGCGGCGGCACCCCGACGCTGCTCGGCGACGACCTGGTGCGCCTCGTTCGTGGCCTGATCGAGACCGCGCGTCTGCGCGCCGACGCCGAACTCACCGTCGAGACCAACCCCGAGACCACGGACGCGGCACTGGTGGCCGCGCTCGTCAAGGAGGGCGTGAACCGCTTCTCGCTGGGCGTCCAGAGCTTCGACGACGACGTGCTCCGCACGCTCGGGCGTTGTCACGACGCTGAGCGCGCCCGCGCGGCCACCCGCATCCTCCGCGACTCGGGGGCGGGCTTCTCGATCGACCTCATCTGCGGCGTGCCGGGCCAGACGACCGCTTCCTGGGACGCGACGCTGGAGGAAGCGGTGCGCTGCGGCGCCCGCCACCTCTCCGTCTACCCGCTCACCGTCGAGGAGGGTACTCCGCTCGATGCGGCGGTCCGCGCGGGCACCGTGCCCGCGCCGGACCCCGATGACGCGGCCGACATGATGCTCGCCGCGGAGATGGCGCTGGCGGCGGCCGGGATGCCGCGCTACGAGGTCGCGAGCTACGCGCAGCCGGGCCACGAGTCGCGTCACAACCTCGTGTACTGGACCGGCGGCTCGTACCTGGGTGTCGGGCCGCACGCGGCCTCGATGCTCACCGCGGAGCAGTACCGCAGGGTCGCCGAGGGAGAGGGCTGGGCGACACCGCCCGCCTCCGAACCGCCGTGCGCCCGCGCGCGCTTCACCCGCGAGGCGTCACTCGAGGAGTACGTGCGCCGTCCTCTGGCCGATCCCGGACCGGTCGAGTTCCTCGACGCTGACGAGACCGCTCGGGAGGACGCGATGCTCGGGTTGCGCACGACCGCGGGCATCACGGCGGCCCAGGCGGACGCAGCGGGAGCCGTCGAGGCCCTCGTCGGTCTGGCCGAGCAGGGGCTCGTCCGCGTGACGGAGTCCGCCGACGGTGAGAGCCGCTGGCGCACCACCGAACAGGGGTGGCTCCTGGGCAACCGCGTGTTCGAGGCGGTCTGGACGGCGGAGGACCCTTCCCGTCCGTGAGCCGCCCTGTGTCGCGCCCCGCGTTGGCACTCGCTATAATTAAGTGCTAATGATGCAGGTCGCGCCCGCTACCGGGCGCTTGGAAGAACGGGTCCCGCACAATGCTCTCCGACCGCAGACGCACCGTGCTCGCCGCCCTGGTGCAGGAGTACGTCCGCAGCGCCCAGCCCGTGGCGTCGAAGCACCTCGTCGATCGCTACGACCTGCGCGTGAGCCCTGCGACGGTCCGCAACGAACTCTCGGTGCTCGAGGAGAGCGGCTACGTCTACCAGCCGCACATCTCCGCTGGCCGCGTGCCCACCGACTCAGGCTACCGCGCGTTCGTCGACACCATGCTCGAGACGGACCGGACCGGCGGGTTCGGCCCGGAGGAGTCGGAGGCGGTGCACGGCCAGTTCGTGGCGCTCGAACACGAGCTGGCCGAGGCGATGAAGGAGACCTCCACGCTGCTGTCGCGTCTGACGAGCTACGTCGCGGTCGTGATCGCTCCGGCGCTGCGCCGGGCGCGCATCCGGCGCATCAACCTCGTGTGGATCGCCGACGCCCGCGCGGTCGTGGTGGTCGTCACCGATTCCGGCCGCGTGGCCGACCGCAACGTGGAGCTCGCCGAGCCTGTGACCGGCGAACAGCTCACGCGCGTCGAACGGCTGCTCAACGCCGTCCTCGAAGGCAAGGTCGGCGACGATGTCCGGACCGCACGGGCCGGCGTCGAGGCGGGGTCCGACATCCCCGTCCGGGTCGCCGCCCAGCTGATCGACGAGGTGCTCGACTGCC
>PKWR01000118.1 GCA_003133285.1 Coriobacteriia bacterium | reverse complement strand
CGTCGAGGAAGAGCACGCCGTTATGCGCGAGGCTCGCTTCTCCCGGACGCGGCGGCGAACCACCGCCGACCAGGCCTGCCGTCGAGGCGGTGTGATGCGGCGCGCGGAACGGCCGTTCGCCGGCGAGCACCGATTCGACGTCCAGGCCCGCGACGGAGTGGACGACCGCGGTCTGAAGCGCCTCCTCCGCGGTCAACGGCGGGAGGATGCCGGGCAGCCTGCGTGCGAGCATCGTCTTGCCGGCGCCCGGTGGGCCGACGAACAGGACGCCGAGACCGCCGGCCGCGGCTATCTCGAGAGCGCGTTTAGCGGCAGGTTGATCGTGGACCTCCGCCAGGTCCGGGCCGACCCCTGCGGTCCTCAGGCATGGCGCGCGGGTGGATGTCTCGTCGGGGAGGCCCTGCCGCAGCCCGGAGAGCCGCGCCAAAGGCCTCGCTGAGACGTCCGGCACGGCACCGACGACAGGCAGGGCCTCGGTGGCTATCAGGAGGGGCCGCCCGGCGCGCTGCGCCGCGATTGCATGGGCCAACAGGCCCGGGACCGGCCGCACTCCCCCGTCGAGCGCCAGCTCTCCGACGGCGACGGCGTCGGTGGCTGCCCGCGGCACCTGCCCGGTGGCGGCCAGCACTCCGAGCGCGATCGGCAGGTCGAACCCCGTGCCGTGTTTGCGGACCGGCGCCGGCGCGAGGTTGACCGTCACGCGCGCGTTGGGGAAGTCGTAGCCGCAGGCTCGCATCGCCGCCCGGACCCGGTCGCGTGCCTCGAGCACGGCCGTGTCCCCGAGGCCGACGATCGTGAAGGCAGGCAGGCCCGCCGAGACGTCGACCTGTACCTCCACGCCGATCGCCTCGACACCGACGATGGTCGAGGACGCGACCACGGCCTGTGTCACGGCGTCGCCTCGAACGCGGCCCGGTAGTGGCGCAACAGAGCACGGTCCTCGCCGAGCACGCGGATCGCGACGACGTCGAAACGGAGGCCTCCCGGCGGCCGGCTCGCGTTCGCCGCGACGTACGACTGCGCGAGCCGAACGATACGCCGCTGCTTGGCCGTCGAGACGGCCTCCTCGGCCGTGCCCGCCCGCTCCGACCGGCGTGTCTTGACCTCCACGAACACGAGCTCATCGTCGTCACGCGCGACGATGTCGATCTCCCCCGCCGAAGAGCGCCAGTTGCGCGCCTCGACCTGCATGCCCACGCGTTCCAGGAACGCCGCCGCGGCGTCCTCTCCCCTGCGGGCCGTCTCCGAACGATCCATGACCGCACCACCTCCGCTCCACATGGTGGAGAGAGGCGCTTACCGGCCTCCGACCGGGCGCCGACGGATCCATGACCGCACGGAGGCACGGTGGACTAGAAGAGCCGCTCCCGGTCCGCGCAGGGAGAGAAGGAGAGGCGGTGCACCTCGGAGGGCCCGACCAGCAGCAGACGCTCCATGTGTTCCGCGGAGCCGTAGCCGCGATTGCCCTCGAAGCCGTAGCCGGGGTACTGCGGGGCGAGGTCGGCCATGAGGGTGTCGCGCGCCACCTTGGCGATCACCGAGGCTGCTGCGATGCAGGCGACGAGCGAGTCGCCCCGAACGACCGGGGTCACCGCGGCGCCGAGCCCGCGCGCGTCGTTGCCGTCGACCAGCACGTGGTCGACGCGCGTGCCCAGGCCCTCGAGCGCTCGCCGCCATGCGAGGCGCGTCGCCGGCACGATCCCCAGCGCGTCGATCTCCGCGGCGCTCGCGTGCGCGACGCACCATGCGACGGACTGTTCCCGGATCCGCGCGGCGACGGTCTCGCGGGCCTCGTGCGACAGCTTCTTGGAGTCGTTGAGGCCTTCGATGCGGGTCTCGGCCGAGAGCACGACGGCTCCAGCGGTCACGGGCCCTGCCAAGGCTCCCCTGCCGACCTCGTCGACGCCCGCGACGATGACGACGCCGCGGGCGTGTAACTGGCGCTGCATGGTCATCAGCGCTTCGAGGCGCGCCGACTCGGCCTCGTGACGCCGTCCACGCGCCCGCGACGCCTCGACGAGTGCCCGTACCCCCGCGCGGCGGTCGTCGTCGAGCGCCCGCAGGAGCGCCTCGAGCTCGTTGCCGGCAGCGTCGGCGAGCCGCGCCCGGATCGCGGCGATCGTGGCGGGAGTGTCGTTCACGACGCCGTTCCGGCCCGGGATACGCAGACGCGCCCCTCGCCCGTGGGCGGGAGCGCGTCTGCGGAAGTGACGGTGTGGGGCACGGCTGCGGCCCTAGTAGCGCTTCTCCTTGAGGCGGGCCTGCTTGCCGATCTTGTCGCGGAGGAAGTACAGCTTGGAGCGACGCACCTTGCCGCGGCTGATGACTTCGACCTTGTCGATCTTCGGCGAATGCACGGGGAACATGCGCTCGACGCCGACCGCGAAGGAGATCTTGCGGACCGTGAACGTCTCGCGGGCGCCGGCGCCATGACGGCGGATGACGACGCCCTGGAACACCTGGATGCGCTCGCGCGTACCCTCGATGATGCGGTAGTGAACCTTGACGGTGTCACCTACCTGGAATGCCGACCTGTCCTCGCGCAGCTGCTGCGCCTCGAGCGCCTTGATCTGATCCATGACTTCGTCTCGTCCCTTGTCTGCGGTAAGCGAGGTGCATGAGCGCACCGGGCGGTAGTGACACGAGTAGGTAGTATAGCCGCGCGTCCCGTGGCAGGCAACGGTGAGCCTGCGTCGCCTTCGGACCCGCCCCGCCGTTCCTAGCTCAGCGGCCCGATCCTGCTCCAGGGCCAGTAGATGAAGAACGCCCTTCCGTGGACCGAGGACATCGGAACGGCCCCGAACCAGCGGCTGTCCTGACTGTCGGTGCGGTTGTCGCCCATCACCCACACGGAGTCCGCCGGGACCTTGTAGGGGAACGTGATACTGCTGCCCTGAAGCGGGATGCTCGGCAGGCCGTGGGTGTAGGGCTCATCGAGCGCCCCGCCGTTCACGACCACCTTGCCGTTCTGGAGGTCGACCGTCTGGCCTCCCATGGCGATGACCCGCTTGATCAGCGTGGTCACCTTGCCGTCCGGGTCGTCGAGCACGACGATGTCGCCGCGATGCGCCGCGGTGAACCGGTAGATGAACTTGTTCGCCAGGACCTGGTCGCTGAGCTGGATCGTGGGCAGCATCGACCCGGTCGGCACCACGAAGGGCTGGATCACCCAGGTGCGCACGGCCTGTGCGACCAGGAATGCCACCGCCAGGGTGAGGATGAACTCGACTATCTGGCGCAGGGCGCTCGGCCGGCGCTCGGACATGTCCGGGGCCTGTTCTTCGGCTGGGGCCGGGGTGGTCTCGTCGGTCACTCGTCCTCCGCATGCTCGTGCAGCGCGCCCTCGATGAGGCGGCGCTCCGTGTCGGTCAGTTCGATGTCGGCAGCCTCGAGAAGGTCGGGGCGGCGGTGCGCGGTCCGCAACAGCGACTGCTCGCGGCGCCAGCGTGCGATCTTGCCGTGGTCACCCGAGCGGAGCACCTCGGGCACGCTCATGCCACGATACTCCGCTGGGCGGGTGTAGTGAGGATACTCGAGCAGGCCTGTCGTGAACGATTCGTCGTCGATGGAGGTCTCGCCTCCGAGAACGCCGGGGAGCAGGCGCGTCACGGCGTCTGAGACGACCATGGCGGCGAGCTCGCCTCCCGTGAGCACGTAGTCCCCGATCGACAGCTCGAGGTCCGCCAGCGAGCGTATGCGCTCGTCGAAGCCCTCGTAGCGGCCGCACAGGAGGAGCAGCCGGTCGCGGCCGGCCAACTGCTCGGCGTGCGCCTGTGTGAAGCGCTCGCCCTGGGGGCTCATCAGGATGACGAAGGCGCGGCGCGCGTCCATCGCGCCGACGGCGTCCACGGCCTCGAAGACGGGCTCCGGCCGCAGGACCATGCCCGAGCCGCCACCGTAGGGCGAGTCATCGATCTGGCGGTGGACTCCCGGGAGCGCCCAGTCGCGCAGATCGTGCGCCTCGAACTCGAGGGCGCCCTTCGCGCGGGCGATGCCGAGCATGCCCGAGGCCATGACGGGCTCGAACACCTCGGGGAATGCGGTCAGGACGTCGATGCGCATGCGCAGGTCACTCCCCTTCGATGAGCCCGGGCAGCAGGGAGACCCGCACGGTCCCCGACTCCTCGTCGACCTCATCGACCACCTGGTCGATCACCGGGATCAGGACTTCGCCGAACGGCCCTTCGACGACCCATACGTCGTTGGCGCCGGTCACGATGACGTCCGTGATCTCACCGATGAGGCCGCGTTCACCGTCGACGACGGTCATGCCGACGACGTCGAGCTCCTCGGCCGCCTCGGGAAGGTCCTCGACCCGCGCGAGGATCGTGCACCCGCGAAGGGTCTCGGCCGTGGCGAGGTCCGGAACGGTGTCGATCGCGAAGAGGGGGCCCTTGGGCCCGGGCCTTACGCCGGTGACGCGACCGGTGCGGACGGAGGCGGGGGGCGGGACGAACCACACCTCGAGACCGGCCAGCAGTTCAACGGGGAGGTCGGCGGCCATGATGACCGAGACCTCCCCGTTCATTCCGTGCGTCTTGGCGACCCGCCCGAGCGGGGCGAACGCGTCAACTTCCATGCGCTTGTGGTTACCCCAGGATCTCGATGTCGACGTTGCGGCCGTCCACGGAGCCGGCGGCGCGCATCAGCGTGCGGAGCGCCTTCACGATACGGCCCGAACGGCCGATGATCTTGCCCACGTCGTCCGCCGCAACGCTGACTTGGAACAGCTCGCCGCCGGAGGTCTCGGTGCGGGTGATCGAGACCGCGTCCACGTCGTCGACGAGGGAGCGGACCAGATAGTCGATCAGAGCTGCGGTGTCGGCTGCCACGGTTACTCGGCGGCCGGCTCGGCGTCGACAGCCGCGCTTTCCTCAGCGGGTGCCTCGACGGCCTCGGGAGCTGCAGCGGCTGCGGTAGCGGCTTCGGCGGCCTCGGCCTTCGCGGCGGCGGCGGCCTCAGCGGCAGCCTTCTTCTCGGCCACAGCCTTGGCTGCGGCGTCGGCGACGGCCTTCTTCTCGGCCTCGACCTTCGCGACGACCTTCTTCGACGGGCGAGCGGCCACTTCGGGAGCGGTCTTGTCGCCGCGTGCGATGGCGATGAGCTTCGCGGCAGCCTCGGTCGGCTGCGCACCCTTGCCGATCCAGACGTCGACCTTCTCGAGGTCGAGCTCGATGAACGAGGGCTCCGTACGCGGGTTGTAGCGGCCGAGGATCTCCAGGAAACGACCGTCACGCGTCGCGCGGCCGTCCGCGGCGATCACGCGGTAGAACGGCGCCTTCTTGGCGCCTGCGCGCGCCAGACGGATCTTGACTGCCAAGAACCTTCACCTCCGGGTACTGTGAGCGAGACCCCGTGGGTCTCGTGACTCATGCGTGTCTGATAGAGCGACTGCCCATGATAGGGCATGCGCGGGGTTGTGTGAAGCGCGGGTAGGCGTCTCGCTTCCGTTGCGGACCCTACGCGCCGAAGCCGGGCATGCCGCGGAACTTGCCCTTGCTGTTCTGCATCTGCTTCATCATCTTCTTCGCCTGTACGAACTGGTCGAGCAGCCGGTTGACGTCCTGCACGGACGTTCCCGAACCTGCGGCGATGCGCAGGCGGCGGTGTCCGTTGATGAGAGCCGGCTTGCGGCGCTCGGCGGCCGACATCGACTGGATGATCGCCTGGGTGTGGTCGAGGGCCTTCTCGTCGATCTGGGCGTCGGCCAGCTGGGCCCGCTGCGCGGCTCCCATTCCCGGGATCATCCCCATCACGTCCTTGAGCGATCCCATCTTGCGGACCTGCTGGAGCTGCGCGAGGAAGTCGTCGAGCGTGAACTCGTTGGCGCGCATGCGCTTCTCGAGCTCCGCGGCGTCGCCGGCGGCGACGGTCTCCTGCGCCTTCTCGATCAGCGAGACGACGTCGCCCATGCCGAGGATGCGGCGGGCCATGCGATCCGGGTGGAACGGCTCGATCGCGTCGAGCTTCTCCCCGACGCCCACGAACTTGATGGGCTTCCCGGTGACCGAGCGCACCGAGAGCGCCGCGCCTCCGCGTGCATCGCCGTCGAGCTTGGTGACGATCACGCCGTCGAAGTCGACGCGCTCCGCGAAGGCGGTCGCCGCGACGACCGCGTCCTGGCCGGTCATCGCGTCGATGACCATGAGCACCTGGTCGGGACGGACCGCGTCGCGGATCGCCGCCGCCTCGTCCATCATCGACTCGTCGACGTGCAAGCGCCCCGCGGTGTCGACGAGCACGACGTCACGCATGTCGGCGATGGCCGCCTTGACGCCTGCCTTGGCGATGGCGACGGGGTCCGCCCCCGGCTCGCCGCGGTAGACGGGGATGCCGAGCTCGCGGCCCAATGCCTCGAGCTGGTCGATGGCGGCGGGGCGGTAGACGTCGCACGCGATCATCAGCGGGCGCCTCCCCTGCTTGCGCAGCAGGTTGGCGAGCTTCGCGGTGGCCGTGGTCTTGCCGGAGCCCTGCAGGCCGACGAGCATCACGACGTTCGGTATGCGACCGGAGAACGCGAGCTTGCTCTCGTTGGTGCCCATCAGGGTGGTGAGCTCTTCGAGGACGATGCTGACCACGGTCTGTCCCGGGGTCAGCGAGCGCATGACGTCAGCCCCCGACGCTCGCTCGCGGACGGAGGCGACGAACGACTTGACGACGGTGAAGTTGACGTCGGCCTCGAGCAGCGCCAGCCGGACCTCGCGCATGGCTGCGTCGATGTCGGCCTCGCTCAGGCGTCCGCGCCCGGTCAGGCGGGAGAAGACGCCCTGGAGCCGTTCAGTCAGGTTCTCGAACACGTGGTGGGTCCTTCCGTTCGGTTGGAGCGCGGTGCGTGCCCTAGGGCTCGGGGACGAGCGCCATGCGCTCTATCGGTGCGTAGATGGCGACGACGCGCCCGTGGATCGACGTCACGGGGAACGTGCCGACGAAACGGCTGTCGAGCGACACGGCGCGATTGTCCCCCGCGAGGAAGATCTGCCCCGCGGGGACCGTGACCTGCTCCACCGGCTGGGTGGCGCCTCCATCGATGATCATATGCGGGAACTTCTCGCCCGCTCCGTTGACCGTGATCATGTTGCCGGACACGTTCACGCGATCGCCACCGAGCGCGACGATCCGCTTGACCCACTCTTCTGTCTTGCCCTGGTAGAGCACGTGCAGTACCACGACGTCACCGCGCTGCGGGCGGGCCAGCCCCTTCGTGATCAGGACGTAGTCGTTGTTGAAGAGCGTAGGGTACATCGACGCGCCGTCGATGGTCGTCGTGTCGAAGAACACGAAGAAGACGAGGATCAATGCCAGCAACACGGCGGTCAGAGGTCCGACCAGCGCCAACGCGATGCGCGCGGAACGTCGCTGGGCCGGCGTCAACCCGTCCTCGCCCACCACCTCGGCGTCGGGCAGCGGGATCTCGTCGAGAAACTCGGGGTCCATCAGCGAGCGCCTGTCAGCGCCCGCGCGAACTCCGTCGCATCGAAGGCGTGGAGGTCATCGACCGACTCTCCCACGCCGATGCGCACGATGGGAAGTGACAGCTCCCGTGCGATCGCCACCGCGATGCCCCCGCGAGCGGTGCCGTCCAGCTTCGTGAGGATGATGCCGTCGAGTTCCAGCGCCTCGTTGAACAACCGGGCCTGCTGGATCCCGTTCTGGCCGGTCGTCGCGTCGAGAACGAGCAGCGAGATGACCGGAGCGGTGCTCTGCGCCTTCGCGACCCTCTGCACCTTGCGCAGCTCCTGCATCAGGTCCGCGGACGTGTGCAGGCGGCCGGCCGTGTCGACAAGTACGAGGTCCGCGCCCCGCGTCCGGGCCTCGGCGAGCGTGTCGAAGACGACCGAGGCCGGGTCCGTGCCGCGATCGCGCTCGACCACCGGTACGCCGGCGCGGTCGGCCCACACGTGCAGCTGNNGCGATCTTGCCGACCGAGGTGGTCTTGCCCGTTCCGTTGATGCCGACGAACAGCACCGTGAGGGGGCTGAGGGCCAGCGGATCGGGCATCGGCGGCAGCTCGGAGGCGATGAGGTCGACCAGTGCCGCCCGCACGGAGGCCACGTCCGGAAGGTCCTCGCGGCGGGCCCGGGAGCGCAGACGTTCCACGACGTCGAGCGCAGCGGGCGCGCCAAGATCGGCTGCGATCAGCGCCTCCTCGAGGCCGTCCCAGAAGCCGGCGTCGACGTCGGGGCCGCGTCCGACGAGCTCCGCGATCTTGTCGCCGAACTGGTCGCGCGTGCGGCTCAGCCCGGCGGAGAGCCGGTCGAACCAGGCCGGGCTCATCGCACGCCGTCCGCATCGACGGGCCGGCCGGTGGCGCGGTCGAGGCGCTGGCTGACGACCTTGCTGACGCCGTCGGACTGCATGCTCACGCCGTAGAGGACGTCGGCCATCTCCATCGTGCGCCGCTGATGCGTCACGACGATGAACTGGGTGCGCAGCCGCATGCTGTCGACGAAGGCCACGAAACGGCGGAGGTTCGAGTCGTCGAGCGCCGCCTCCACCTCGTCGAGGATGTAGAAGGGGCACGGCCGCGTCCGGTAGAGCGCGAAGAGCAGCGCCAGCGCGGTCAGCGACTTCTCACCGCCGGACATCAGGGTCATCTTCTGCAGCTTCTTGCCCTGCGGCTGGGCGATCACCTCGATGCCGGTCTGTTCCGGGTCGTCGGGGTCCGTCATCGCCAGCTCCGCGTGCCCGCCCGGGAACAGCAGCGAGAAGATGTTCTGGAAATGACGGTCGACCTGCTCGAAGGTCTCGAGGAAGCGGTCGCGCATCTTGCGGTCGATCGCGCGGACGACTTTCGTCAGCGCGGCGCGGCTCGACGCGAGATCCTCGATCTGGGCCGCGAGATACTCGCGACGGTGCTCGAGGGAGGCATGCTCCTCGACGGCGAGCTCGTTGACCGGTCCGATCTGCGCGATCTGCTTGCGCAGCTTGTGGGCGCGATCGGCTGCCGCGTCGCGGTCGGCGAAGGGCTCGATCTCCAGCGCGCGCTCGAGCGGGACGTCGAACTCCTCGACGATCCTGCCCACCGCCGCGTCCACCTGGACCTGCAGCTGGGCCTTCGAGACCCGCAGGTCGCCCATGGCCGCCACCCGTTCGTCGAGCGCCGCCTGAGCGTCTCTGACGGCGTCCTGCGCGGCACGGATGGTGTCGCGCAGCGACTGGGAGTCGGCCTGTTCGAAGCGGGCACGGTCGCGCAGCTTGGCGGCCCACTCCTCGGCGCGCTCGACGAGCGCGGCGTAGAGGTCGTGCGTGGGCTGGATGCGCTCGCGGAGCAGCTCGAGGCCCGCCTCCGTGCGCTCCGAGGACGCGAGCGTCTCGTCGATCTCGGCGAGGTCGGCGGTGGCGGTCGACATCTGACGCTTGAGGTGGATCTCACGCTCGGAGACGGTGGCGAGGTCGACCTGGCACGATGCGAGGCGGTCGGAGATGACGGTCTCCTCGCGGGACCGGTCCTCACGCACCTCGCGCTTGACGGCGGCCTCCTCCTCGAGCGCTTCGAGGCGGGCCTCCATCTCAGCGATGCGTCCCATGAACAGGTCGCGCGCCGGGCGGTCCTTCGCGGTGCGCTCCGCGATGGTCGCGGCGCGCACCTCAAGCGAACGCGACTCGTTCTCGAGGTCGGTGAGCGCGGACTCGAGGCGGCCGAGCTCCTCGCGCAAGGACTCGTGCTCGCCCGAGCGCGTGGCGATCTGCTGGCCGAGTTCGAGCGCGCCCTTGATCCAGAGGTCATTGCTTGGGCCAAAGCCGGACAGAGTTCCCAGCGTGTCCAGCGGGTACATGATGTGGCGGAAATCGACACCGCAATTGGCGTGCAGGCGTTCCATGGCTCCCGGCGATGCCAGTTTGTTGCCC
>PKWR01000165.1 GCA_003133285.1 Coriobacteriia bacterium | reverse complement strand
TAGCGTCCGCCACCAAGGTCCTCCTTGATGTCGGTCGTGGAGACGCCGTCGGTGCGCGGGAGGAAGACGAGCTCGCAGTAGTCCTTCAGGTAGTCGAAGCGGTCGCTGCCCGCCCAGTCATCGCCCATGACGACGATGTCGATCGCGTAGCGCTCTATGTCGTCGATCTTCTGGTCCCACGACTCCTCGGGGATCACCAGGTCCACGTAGCGGACGGACTCGACGATCTCCTTGCGCAGGGCGTAGTCGTGGTACGACTTCTTGCCCTTGCCCGCGTTGAACTCGTCGGTGGAGACGGCGACGACGAGGTAGTCGCCGAGGGCCTTCGCCCGCTGGAGCAGGCGGATGTGACCGTGGTGCAACAGGTCGAAGGTGCCGTAGGTGAGTACGCGCTTCATGAGGCCGTGCCACCTCCTGCGCGGACGGTATCGGTCTTGGGGTGGATCGCGCCCTCGGCAAGCATACGCCCGAGGACACGCTCGCCGGCGTGACCGTCGTCCAGAGGCGCGAACCGCTCGCGGAAGCGCTCCAAGCGCTCGACGGCCTCCGCGGAGGGGGTCTCAGCCGCGCGGACCGCTGCGATCAGTTCGGCCGTGGTCTGCGCGACCGGGCCGGGGAGCTCGTCGAGACCCAGGTAGAGACCCCGGACCTGACCTGCGTACTGCTCCAGGTCGTGCATGAAGAACAGGACCGGCCGGCGCAGGTTCGAGTAGTCGAAGAAGACGCTCGAGTAGTCGGTGATCAGCACGTCGGCGATGACGTAGAGATCGTTGATGTCGTCGATCGCGGACACGTCGACGACGAAGCCGTCGTAGGAGCTCAGGTCGAGGCCGCGGGAGATGAGGCAGTGGGCGCGGAACAGCACGACGTAGTCGTCGCCGAGCGCCGCACGCATCGCGGCGAAGTCCACGGCGTTCTCGAGCGTGTAGCCCACTCCTGCCACGTGCTGGTTCTCGCGCCAGGTCGGCGCGTAGAGGACGACCTTCTTGCCCGACGGCACCCCGAGGCGCGACTTGATGCGCGCGACGTCCTCGGGGGTGAAGGTGTGCAGGAAGTCGTTGCGCGGATAGCCCTCTTCGATGATCGCGCCGGTCCGGCCGGTCGCAGCGAGGTCGAACGCGGAGACGAACCGGTCGGTCGCGTAGCGCGACGGTGAGAGCAGCCAGGTGAAGCGCGCGCCCTCTCGCCGGTAGCGGGCATGGATGTCGCGGACGGAGAGTCCCGCGCTCCCCGAGGCGTCCGCGTCGATGTCGCATCCGAGCCGCTTCAACGGGGTCCCGTGCCAGGTCTGGAGGTACGTCTGGCCCGGGCGGGGGACGAGGTAGGCCGGCAGCACCGTGCTGGTGGTCCACAGCGCCGCGCGCGCGTAGCTGCGGCGGTACTCGGCCGATCTCCACGGCACGATCACCGCGTGCCGCAACTCCTCGAGCGCGGTCGCGCCGAGATCGGTGTCGAGATCGTCAGGGACGGCGGACCCGGACGCCGGCTCCGCGAGGCCGCGGATGTCGTAGCCCCCGCGCTGCTGAAGCGCCCTGACCATCGGGCCGCGGAGCGCCCAGATCTTCTCCACGTCGTCGAAGCGAGGATCATGCAACATCGCCCGGTACAGAGCGCGGGGGCTGCACGAGTATCCGCGCGCCTCCATGCTCTCGAAGACGGCGACGGACGGATCGACCGGCTCCGACCTCCACAGCGATCGGTACCGGCGTGCTCGCGCAGCGAGCAGTTGTGCGCGCACGGCGTCCTTGAGCGCGGGGAAACGCCTGCCTATGCCCAGCGCGAACGAGCGGACCGCCTTGGTGGCGGTCTTCTTGAGGTTCCGTTTCTTCGCCATGGCCTTTGGTTGGTCCTTGTCGCTTCGATGCGGTCGGTCGGCTCTCCGCGGCACGCGAGGCCGCCGCAGGCATCACGATGAGCGGGTCGCTCCAGACCGGAGGCCCGGCCCGAGCGGGTGCGCGTGATGGTGAGAGTGTACCGTGCGCCTGAGAACCGCTCGACCACATCTCGGCAACGTCGCGGCGACACACGACCCGAGGCCGCTCACTCCATATCCCGCGACACTCCGGGAGCCGGCAGCACCCGCGCGAGCACGCGCTCGCTCGCATGGCCGTCGTCAAGGTAGGTGAAGCACTCTCTGAAGCGCTCGTAGCGTTCGAGCGCGTCCTCGTCGGGCGAGCCCGACGCGCGGACGGCCTCGATGAGCTCGGGCGTGGTGCGCACCACAGGACCGGGTAGCTCGTCGAGCCCCAGGTAGAAGCCCCGCAACTCATCGGCGTAGCGTTCGAGGTCGTACATGAAGAAGACGATGGGGCGCCCGAGGTTGGCATAATCGAAGAACACGCTCGAGTAGTCGGTCACGAGCATGTCGCTGACGATATAGAGGTCGTTGATGTCGTCGATCGCCGAGACGTCGAGCACGAAGCCTTCATACGACGCGGGATCGAAGGCACTCGCGATCAGGTAGTGCGCGCGGAAGAGCATGACGTAGTCATCGCCCAGCGCCGCCCGCAGCGCGGCGAAGTCGGCCTGCGACTCGTAGGTGTAGCCCACCTTCGACGAGTGCTGGTCGTCGCGCCACGTCGGCGCGTAGAGCACGACCTTCTTGCCGGCGGGGATCCCCAGCCGCCGCCGGACCGAGGCGACGTCTTCGGGCGTGAACGTGCAGAGGGCGTCGTTGCGCGGATAGCCTGCCTCGATGATCTTGTCCGCCTCGCCGGTTGCGAAGAGGTCGAAGGCCGAGCCGAGCCTCTCGCTCGCATACCCCGACGGCGATACCAGCCACGAGATCCGAGCCCCCTCGCTGTGGTAGCGGCGGCGCACGTCGCTCAACGAGTACAACGCGTTGCCGCTGGTGCCGGTCTCGATGTCGCACCCCAGGCGCTTGAGCGGCGTCCCGTGCCACGTCTGGAGGTAGGTCTGTCCCTGTCGTGGCGCGAGGAACGTGGGGAGTATCGCGTTCGAGACCCAGAGGGCGGCGCGTGCGTACGAGCGAAGGTACTCGCTCGAGTCGCGGACCACGATCACCGCATGCCTGAGCTCCTCGAGAGCGCCGTCACCGAGCCGTACGTCGAGGTCGATGCCGTCGCTCGAAGCCCTCGGGAAGTCCTCGAGGCCACGGACGTCGTAGCCGCGATCTGGGTGCTGCGCGCGCGAGCCGCGCGCGCAGCACCCAGATCGGGGCCGTGCCAGCCGAATCGCCACGGTCGCGAAGGAACGCGCGGAACAGCGCACGCGGGCTGTCCGAGAACGCCCGGCCCGAGAAGACCTCGAAGACGGCCAACGACGGGTCGACGGGGTTGCGACGACATACGCCACGATACCGCCACCGCCCGAACACATCGGCCGCGCTGCGCGAAACGGTCAGCACGACTGGGAATCGCTTGCCGACGACGGTCGCGATGCGCTGCGCCGCGATCCGCAGCCGCCACGCTGCTCTCCTCAGAAGCCTCACGTTCGGGCGGCGTTCAGCGAGTCCAGGACCAGGTCCGCGATCCTCTCGGTGCACCGGCCATCGGCCTCCGAGACGTGTCGCTCCTTCAGCATCCGCGTGACCTCGGGATGGGTGTCCCCCGCCTCGATGCGGCCCGCCAGCGTCTCCAGGTCACGCGATGACGCCTGTGGCATCTCGGTCAGCGGATCGAGGTTCAGGCCATGCGCCGCCCGGTATTCGTCGATGTCGTACACCCAGAAGTACACGGGAAGGTCCAGGACGCACGCCTCGAACGCGACGGCGGAGTAGTCGGTGATCACGAGGTCGCACAGCGGGAGCAGGTCGAGGATGTCGACGCCGCCCGCATTCACGACCCCGGATCCCTCCACCCATGCCGCCTCGAGCGGATGCGGCTTGATGATGAGGGTGTACCCCTCGCCGGAGAACCGCTCGGCCACATCTCGGTAACGCTCGCCGCCGCCGCGACGGAACGTGGGAGCATAGAGCACGACGGTGCGCTCGTGGTCGTCGAGCACCGGGAACCGTCGCCGGAGCGTAGCCACGACGGGCGGGACCGGTGTCACCCGGGCGTCGTCGGCGTGGGCTCGCAGGTAGTCCATGCGGGGCAGGCCGGTGGGCAGCACGACCGACGGGTCGACGCCGAACGCTTCGGCGAACATGGGCACGGTGGCGGGACCCGCGCAGAGCACGGCGTCGTAGTTGCGATGCATGCGCATGGCGGAGGCAAGCGAGGACGAGTGACCTCCGGGACGGTCGAGTGTCTGGTAGCCGAACCGCTTCACGGCGCCGAGCGCGTGCCAGAGCTGGACCACGTAGAGCCCGGGACGGTGTGTGAGCAAGCTGACAGGGATGACGTAGCCGTCGACGATGCAGACGCGCGACGTCGCAAGGTGGTACATCTGACCGATGGTCGGCGCGATCGCCGCGAGGCGCCCGCCGGTCGACCGGCCGACCATGCGGCAGCGCATGACGATCTCGAGGTCCGGCTCGCGGCGGCGCAGCTCCTCGGCGAGCATGACGAAGTCGCGCGACGGCGTGTCGGACTGGCGGCTGAGGAAGACCGCCTTGCGGCGGGCCGGGAACAGGGCCTTCAGCACGGCGTAGAGACCCTGAGCGATCCAGGTTGCGACGGCGATGAGGATACGCATCAAGGCAGCACCCCGGGGACGCGCGCGACGAAGGCGGGAGTGACGGTGTTCGAAGTCCGCATGATACCACCGGCGACCCGCGCTCGACCTCACGGGAGCGTCCGTGCGGCGTGCTCACCTGCGACCGTGTTCGACGGTGTGGATGGTAGAATCGACCTCTCCGTGATAGGGGTGGGATGAAGAAGCTCTCGTTCTCCAAGAAGATGGCGCTGTGGGCCGGCGCGGTGCTGGCTGCCGTGGTGGCGATCTTCGCGCTGATGGGTGTCGCGTGGGTGTGGACCGACTACCAGTGGTATGCGAGCGTCGGACGCCAGAACGTGTTCTGGGTCAGCATGCTGTCGCAGGCCGCCGTGTGGGTCTTCTGCGCCGCGGTCGGCTTCGCCGTGCTCTTCCTGAGCGCTCGCGCTGCGTGGCTGGTCGTGAGCGAGAAGCAGCGCTTCCCCAAGGTGACCGCGATCGCGTGCTTCCTGCTCGCCGGGGCTCTCGCGTGGACGATGTCGGCGCAGTGGATGGTCTTCCGGCTTGCGGCCGCGCAGTCGCCCTTCGGCCTCAAGGACCTCCAGTTCGGCATCGACGTGGGCTTCTTCGTGTTCACGCTCCCCGCCTTCGAACTGCTGTACCGCTGGTTCAACGGACTGACGATCGTCGCGCTCGTCACCGTCGTGGCGATCACGATGTCGAGCCGACTCGAGATGACGGACACGGTCCCCGCGCGGTGGTGGCAGTTCAAGAAGATCGTCTCGGTCCTCTTCGGCTTCCTGATGCTCGCGGTCAGCTTCAACTTCTGGATCTCGATCTGGCGCATCTCCTACTCCCCCGCCGGCCAGATCTTCGGCGCGTCATACTCGGACATCGCTGCGGCGCTGCCCGCCTTCTGGATCATGACGGGCGTGTCGTTGGCGTTCGCGGTCGTCCTGTTCGTGACGGCCCCGCGGCACCGGTTCAAGGCCGTCGTCTGGTCCTTCATCGGCTGGGCGGTGGCCGGAACACTGCTCGTCGGCGTCTGGCCGGCCGTGGTCCAGAACTACGTCGCGACGCCGAACGAGGCGACCATCGAGCAGCCGTACCGCGCGCGCAACATCGCGATGACACGCAGCGCGTTCGACCTGACCGGCGTCGAGGGGGTCCAGTACCCCGCGCTCGAGTCGATCTCCGCCTCTGCCTCGCTCGAGGCAGAGCGCCTGCTGTCGGACGCGACCGTGTGGACACCCGACTCGGTGAGCCAGGCGTTCAACCAGCTGCAGACGATCCGTCCGTACTACAAGCTGTCAGCGCCTGACTTCGACCGCTACGAGATCAACGGCGAACTCCGTCAGGTGCTCGTCTCCGCGCGCCAGATCGACCCCACCGGCCTGCCGTCGAACGCCCAGACGTGGGTCAACACGCACCTCGTCTACACGCACGGGTACGGGGTCGCGATCAGCTCCACGAGCCAGACCACCGACCGCGGCTTCCCGACCTTCCTGGTGGGGGACGTCCCGTCCACCGTGGCGACGGACGTCGCCGCGGGCTCTCCCGGACTCGTCGCGGCGCAGCCGCGCATCTACTTCGGTCCCGACATGACCGGCTACGAGATCACGAACACCGGCGTCGACGAGTTCGACTACCCCACGGGCCAGAAGAACGCCCGGACCCGCTACACCGCCACCGGCGCCCCGGTGGGCTCGTTCCTCAGCCGTTTGGCCTGGGGCGTGCGCCTGCAGTCCGACCAGTTCCTGTTCTCGAGCTACATCAGGCCCGACAGCCAGATCCTGCTCTACCGTGGGATCCAGGAGCGCGCCGCCAAGCTCGCGCCGTGGCTGACCTACGACGCGACCCCCTATGCGGCGATCGTCGACGGGCGTGTGCTGTGGATCCTCGACGCTTACACGTCGAGCGATCACTACCCGAACTCGCAGCCGCTCGCCAGCGGCATCAACTACCTGCGCAACTCGGTGAAGGTCACCGTGGACGCGTACGCCGGCACCGTCACCTTCTACGCCAACGGAGAGGACCCCATCCGCGACGCCTGGGGCAAGATCTTCCCCGGCCTCATCACCCCCGCCTCTCAGATGCCGGCGTCGGTCGCCGCGCACATCCGCGCGCCGCAGACACTGTTCTCGGCGCAGGCCGAGGTCTACCGGACCTACCACATGACCGACCCGACCGTCTTCTACAACCGCGAGGACCTCTGGCAGATCCCGAAGGACGCCAAGGGCAACGCGATCAAGCCCCGGTACCTGATGCTCGACCTGCCGGACTCGAGCGGCGCGAACACGGGCAAGGCGATGTACCTGCTGCAGCCCTACTCGCTCCCCAACCGCGACAACCTCGTCGGCTGGATGGCCACCGCGTGCGACCCGGGCGCCTACGGCAAGCGCACCGTCTACCTCCTGCCCAAGGCGCGGGTCATCCTCGGGCAGCAGCAGGTCGGCGCGCGCATCAACCAGGACCCGAAGATCTCGCAGCAACTGACGCTGTGGAACCAACCGGGCGTGTCGGTGGTGTTCGGCCAGATGCTGGTCGTGCCGGTGGAGGGCACCGTCGCCTACATCCAGCCGGTCTTCCTGCAGGCGCAGAGCAGCGCCATGAGCCAGCTGGTCAGCGTCATCGCGGTCAATGGCGACCGCGTCGAGTTCGACACGACGCTGCAGGGGGTCCTGGCCAAGGCGTACGGGAGCACGAACGCGTCGGCCACCGCCTCCGGGCTCTGACCGCTCTCTGCTTCGATCGCGCCAAGAAGGAGGGCCCGGCTCAGCCGGGCCCTCCTTCTTCGTCCGGACGAGGCTTCCCCCCTGTTCAGCGCGGAACGAACGACGTCGAGACGGACCGTACGGCTCCCGCTGACAGCACTCTGGACGTCACGACCACACCGCAGCCCCGGAGGCACGCTCCGATGTTCGTCCTCAGGCGCGCGACCCCCTTGGCGTCGGTGACCGCGGTCCGCACGACCGCGCCGGTCCGGTACCTGAGGGTGTAGGTCACCGGCAGACCCGCCACGTGCCCGCCGTACCGGTCGTGCGCGACGGTGTACACCGTGACCGTGGACTCGCGCTGCGGCGTGGCGCTCGAGGGCCACGTCCGCAGTCCCGCGGTGCCGGACTTGAGCACGGCGCTCGGGGTGAACCAGGTGCCCGAGCGCGTCTCCGAGCCGCTCGCCGCCGAGACCGCGCGGACCGAGGCCTTGAGCGACAGCGGCCGCGACCCGACCGTCTCCCGGTCATGGGCCATGCCGGTCGGTCCCGTGTAGACGGTCGTCGTGATGACGGACCCCGACGGGAGCGGCCACAGGAACGTCACGGCGGCCCCCTCGATGGGCCTGCCCGCTGCATCGGTGCAGGTGGCGTAGGCGCAGATGCTCGAGCCCGGCTGCGGGTAGCGCCTCGAGACCGTCATCTTCAGCGTCGCGGGAGGGGCCGACACGCCCTCGCCCCTCGAGATGCCGCCGATGATGTCCGCGAGGTCGTTGGCCGCCCGGCTCAGGACCGCCCGGGTCACCGAGTTCACGACCGGCTGCTCCACGTCGATGGTCGTCGTGGCGCTCAGCGCCGCGACGAGCGCGGGATAGTTCTCCCGCGAGAAGCGCGCGGCGGCGGCGGTCTTCGCGCGCACGTCGACCATCGGGACCCGGGGCTCGGGGGTGATCCAGTCCTCGTTCTGTCGGGGTCGCCTCGTNNGGCGTGGAACGGCTGGAGGACGTCCGAGTAGTAGTGGGACAGCAGGCCGAGTGACCGGCTCGCGCCCACACGATCGCCGGCAGCCAAGGAGGTCACGGCCTCGTGGTAGAGGTCGGTGGTCGACTGGACGGCGCCACCGAACCCCCACGGGTCCCTGAGCCGGAACCCGTGCATCGCCCAGTCGGTGGTCTGGTCGGGATCGTCGGAGGTGAGCAGGGCGGCGTGCTCGTCGACCCACGAGCCGTCCGGACCCGCGAGGCGGATCGCTTCGGCCAGCACCCAGTCGTGGGTGCCGTAGCCGTCGCCGTCCCCACACCAGGCCAGCGCGCTCGGCACCGCGCACCCGAACGCGAGGACGGTCGCGAGGATGAAGAGCGCCAGGCGACGGGCCACCGCAACCCCCTGCGCAGCGAGCCGGCACCGCGGTCCGGCGCCGTGCTCCTACCGTGTATCGGCGCGTCCGTCGTCGCCCGTGAGCGACAACGGACTGATCGCCCTAGCGCCGTGCCGTGGCAGCGGCCGGGTCGGTCCAGTCCTTGCCGACGACGACCATCACCTGGGTCTTGAATGAGTACATCCCCTTGGCGGCGATGACGTCACCGAACCCGAGCGTCTCCCGCGTGAGGTTGGCCTGGGCCTCGAAGCCCGTCTGGTAGACGATGAGTGTCCGGTCGTAGGCGGGCTGAGCCGTGTTGCCCGTCTCGGAGACCTTGAAGCCCTTGGAGACGAGGAAGTCGGCGCCCTGCTTCGCGAGCCCCGATACCCCTGCGCCGTTGCGGACGGTGAGCTGGAAGTCGGCGGGCTTGACGGTGCTCGACGCGGTGGTGGAGCCGGCGACCTTCGTCGGGTCCAGCGGAAGGCCCTGCTTCATGCGGTCGATCATCTGGGACAGCTTCAGCGGGTCGAGCACGACGTACGCGATGCCGTTCATGTACTTGGCGCCACCCGGCGCGTTGGCCGAGTCGATGTCGGACGACTTCAGCCCCTTGAACTGCAGGGCCAGGTCGGCCAGCTGCATCGGCGTCATGTCCGTGTCGAGGTTCGACGCGACCGCGTTGATGATCGAGCCGGCGTTGAACACCGACTGCAGCGAGAGCGCCTGGGAGGCGAGCGCCTTGATGAAGGCCTGCTGGTTGCGCATGCGGCCGAAGTCGCCGTCGACCAGGGTGTGCCGCGTCCGCACGAAGGTCAGCGCGTGCTTGCCGTCGAGCTTCTGAAGGCCCTTCTTGACGGTCGCGTACTTGACGCCGTAGGCGGAGGCCTGCGTGTCGTAGATGTCCTGGGGCACGTCGATCTCGACGCCCCCGATGGCGTCCACGACGTCCACGAAGCCCTTGAAGTTCAGGTTGATGTAGTGCGAGATCGGCAGGCCGGTGAGCTCCTTCACGGTCTTGATGACGAGCTTCGGACCGCCGTAGACGGCCGCCGCGTTGATCTTCGTGGTGCCGTATCCGGGGATGTCGGCCCTCGAGTCGCGCGGGATCGAGATGATCTGGATCTTCTTGTTCTTGGGGTCGACCCGCGCAACCATCAGCGAATCGGAGCGCTGCTGCGGCTGGCCGGGGCGCGTGTCCGAACCCATCAGGACCATGTAGAACGGGTCCCCCGGGGCGGACGCCTGTCCCGATTGCAGGAGCTTGCCCAACTCGGGATCGGCGTTCGTCACCTGGTTGATCTTGACGCCGAAGCTGTGGACGATCGCGAAGGCGGCGGCCGCTGCGCCGATGATCAGCACGGTCGCCACGGTCAGGATCGTGATCAGGAGGCGCTTGCGCCGACGCTTGGTCGCGGCCGGGTTGATGACCCTGTCGGCACGGACACGCCTGCGGTTGGTCTGCTGGATGGTCTCGTCGGACGCGCTCGCCGGGCCGAGGCTGCTGATGTCCCGAGGAGCGGAGTGGCGGCGCGGGGCCTTGCCGCGCTGCGAGCGCTTCGGACGCGGAGTCTCTTCGTACATGCATGCCTCTCGGGAGCGTGGCCCGGTACTGAGAGGGAGACCGGGCGCTGCGTTGATGATCGACTTGTCAGTATACGGTACGTTCGCGGGAGCCACCGACGCGTTACGGAGCCGTAGCCATGCGCCGCTCGCCGTGCGTGAGAACGGCCTACTCGGACTCGAGGAGCTGGTCCGCGGGGACGTCGCGCATGACCCGCGCGGGCGCGCCCATGACGACCGAGGCGGACGGGACGTCGCGGGTCACCACCGAGCCGGCGGCGACCAGGGCGTCCTCGCCGACCTCGACCCCGGGCAGGAGGACGACGCCGCCGCCGATGCGTGCGCCGCGACGGACCGTGCAGCCCTTGAGGTGCCTGAACCGCTCCGCGCCTCTGCCGAGCGAGTCGTCGTTGGTGGTGACGACCCCCGGTCCGATGAAGCAGTCCTCCCCGACCACGGTGTGCGCCGCGACGAAGGCGCCGGGCCGCACCACGGAGCGCGACCCGATCTCGACGTCGTTCTCGATGATCGCGCCCCGGCCGATCACTGCGCCGGCAGCGATCCGGGAGCGCTCGCACACCTGGGCGCCGTCCTCGATACGGCAGTCGGCCCCGAGCACCGTGCCGCCCATGAGCACGGTGTGGCTCCCGATCGTGCATCCCTCGCCGAGCTCGACGCCCCTGTGCTTGACGGCGATGCGCTGGGCGTCGACGGTCGTGCGCTCCCCCACCATCGCGAAGTCCGCGACGACGCAGCGCGCTCCGAGCACGGCGTCCGCGCAGATCGTGACGTGGTCGCCGATCACGCAGCGATCGCCGATCCGCGCGCCCGCGCACACGTGCGCGAACGAACCGAGCAGCACGCCGTCACCGATCACCACGTCCTTGTCGATGACCGAGAACGGCATCGGCACGAACGCCTCTCCGAGCTTCGCGCTCGGGTGGGCCAGGATGCTCGACATCTACTCGGCGTCCTTGATCGCGAACATGAGCTCTCCCGAGCATGCGAGCTCGTCACCGACGAGTGCGCGTGCCGTCCCGAACCCGATCGGCCCGCGGAGTTTGGTGATGGCGCACTCGAGGCGCAGCGTGTCACCCGGCCGCACCTGGCGCTTGAAGCGGACCTTGTCGATGCCGGCGAACAGCGCGATGCGGCCGGCGTTGGCCGGCAGCGAGAGGAGCGCCACGGCGCCGACCTGGGCGCACGCCTCGACGATGAGCACCCCCGGCATCACCGCGTAGTCCGGGAAGTGCCCGGGCACCCAGAACATGTCGTCTGTCACGTCGAGGTAGCCGACGGCCGACACACCCGGCTCGCACGACTCGATGCGGTCGACGAGCAGGAACGGATCCCGGTGCGGGATGATCGACTTGATCTGTTCGCGGTCGAGCATGGGGTCACTCCTTCGTGCGGGGACGTAGACGTCAGGCTGTCTCGAGGCCGTCCAGTTCGATCCGGCGCACGTCGGCGCCGAGCGAACGCAGCTTGTCGACGAAGCCCTCGTAGCCGCGATCGATGTGGTGGATCTCGGTGACCACGGTGCGTCCGTCGGCGACCAGGCCCGCGAGCACCAGCGCAGCGCCTCCCCGGAGGTCCGGACCGGCGACCGGCGCGCCCGACAACTGCGCGACGCCGCGGATGAGTGCATAGTGGCCGTCGATGCGCACGTCGGCGCCCATGCGCGAGATCTCGTCAGCGAAGATGAAACGGTTCTCGAAGACGTTCTCGGTGATGACGCTGCCCCCGTCGGCGATCGACATGAGCGTCATGAACAGCGATTGCAGGTCGGTCGGGAAGCCCGGGTAGGGCAGCGTCTGGATGTCGACGGGACGCAGCGGGCCCGTGCGGCTGACGGTGACCCGGTCTGTTCCGCGATCCAGCGTGCACCCGGCCTGCTCCAGCTTCTGGAGCACGATGTCGAGATGGGACGGGTCGAAGCCGGTGACGGTGACGGGACCGGAGTCGATCGCGCCGGCCATCAGGTAGGTCCCGGCCTCGATGCGGTCGCCCACGACCGCGTGCTCGACGGCCGACAAGGCGGCGACGCCGGTGACGCGGATGACCGAGGATCCGGCGCCCTCGATCGCGGCGCCCATCTCGCCCAGCATGTTCGCGAGGTCCACGATCTCCGGCTCGCGGGCGGCGTTGTCGATCACTGTGACGCCGTCGGCCAGGACGGACGCCATGAGCAGGTTCTCGGTCGCGCCCACGCTCGGGAAGTCGAGGAAGACGTTCGCGCCGTGAGCGCGTCCCGAGGCGTCGATGTAGCCGTGCTCGGTGCGGACCGTCACGCCGAGCTGCTCGAGGCCGTGGATGTGCATGTCCACCTTGCGGGACCCGATGTTGCACCCGCCCGGCATGGCGACGTGCGCGCGGCCGAGCCGGCCCACGAGCGCACCGAGGACGCACGTGGAGGCGCGCATGCGCGCGACCAGGTCGTAGGGGGCCTCGTGGGAGACGAGCTCGGTCGCGTCGACGGTCAGCACGTGACCGTCGCGCCCCACGTGGGCTCCGAGGTGCTCGAGGACCTCCGCCATGAGCGCCACGTCGCTGATGTCCGGCACGTTGCGCAGCGTCGTGACCCCGGGGGCGAGCAGCGCGGCAGCCATCAGCTTCAGCGCCGAGTTCTTGGCGCCGCCGACGTGAACCTCACCTGTGATGGGCTTGCCGCCCTCTACAACGATCGCTTCCACGTGGCCAAAGCGCCTTTCGGTCGTCGGGATCTCAGATGCTTCATCATACGCGGCGGGGCGGCGGAACGTGCCCGCCGCCCCGCTTCTGTTCACGTCCCGAGGGACGGTGGTTGCCTAGTGCGCGCTCCCGACCGCGATCTGGACCTCGGCCCACTTGAGATCGCGCGCGATGTCGTCGTACTCCTCGTCGCGCGGCTCGAGCTCGGCGAGGCGCTCCTTCGCGAGGACCAGCGCCTGGCGTGCGCGCTCCACGTCGATCTGGGACGCGATGACCGCGTCGTCAGCAAGGATGATGACCTTGTCCTCGTGGACCTGGATGTAGCCGCCTGAAGCCGCGAACCACTCCGTGGTCTCGCCGAACTTGATCCGCACCTCGCCCGCCCTCATCGCGCCCACGAGCGGCGCGTGCAGCGGCAGGATGCCGACCTCGCCGTCGAGCGTCGGAACGACGACCATCTCCACCTCGTTGGTGTAGACGATGTGCTCCGGCGTCACGATCTCGCACAGTAGGGTGCGTGCCATGTCCCTATCCCTGCGCCTTCAGCTTCTCGGCTTGCGCGAATGCGTCCTCGATGCCGCCGACGTAACGGAACGCCTGCTCCGGCAGATGGTCGCACTCGCCCTTCACGATCATGTCGAAGCCGCGGATCGTGTCCTCGAGCTTGACGTACTTGGGCTCGATGCCCGTGAACTGCTGGGCGACGAAGAACGGCTGGGACAGGAACTGCTGGATCTTGCGGGCGCGCATGACGACGAGCTTCTGCTCTTCGGAGAGCTCGTCCATGCCGAGGATGGCGATGATGTCCTGCAGGTCCTTGTAGGTCTGGAGGACCTCCTGGACGGCGCGCGCGACGCGGTAGTGCTCGTCGCCGACCACGTCGGCCGACAGAGCGCGCGACGAGGAGGCGAGCGGGTCGACGGCCGGGTAGAGGCCGAGCTCCGCGATCGAGCGGGAGAGGACGGTCGTGGCGTCGAGGTGCGAGAACGCCGTGGCCGGGGCCGGGTCCGTGAGGTCGTCGGCCGGGACGTAGATGGCCTGGACCGACGTGATGGAACCGCGCTTGGTGGAGGTGATGCGCTCCTGCAGCTCGCCCATCTCGGTGGCCAGCGTCGGCTGGTAGCCGACGGCCGACGGCATGCGGCCGAGCAGCGCCGATACCTCGGAGCCCGCCTGGGTGAAGCGGAAGATGTTGTCGATGAACAGCAGGACGTCCTGGCCCTGGTCGCGGAAGTACTCGGCGACGGTGAGGCCGGCCAGGCCGACGCGGAGGCGCGCTCCGGGAGGCTCGTTCATCTGGCCGTAGATGAGCGCGGTCTTCTTGATGACGCCCGACTCGCTCATCTCGACGTACAGGTCCGTGCCTTCACGGGTGCGCTCGCCGACGCCGCAGAACACGGACGTGCCGCCGTGCGCCATGGCGAGGTTGTTGATGAGCTCCTGGATGATGACCGTCTTGCCGACGCCTGCCCCGCCGAAGAGGCCGGTCTTGCCGCCCTTGATGTAGGGCTCGAGCAGGTCGATGACCTTGATGCCGGTCTCGAAGATCTCGGTGGTCGGCTCCAGGTCCTCGTAGGCCGGGGCGGCGCGGTGGATCGGGTAGTAGGCCTCGACTTCGGGCATCTCGCCGCCGTCGACGGGCTCTCCCAGCACGTTCCAGATGCGGCCGAGGACCCCGGGGCCCACAGGCATCATCATGGCGGCGCCGGTGTCGGTCGCCTCCATGCCGCGCTGGATACCGTCGGTCGATGACATGGCGATCGTGCGGACGACGTTGCCCTCGAGATGCGCCGCGACCTCGGCGGTCACGTCGATCGGCCCGATGGCCGAAGTGGTCTGCACCTTCAGGGCGTTGTGGATCGCCGGCATCGACTCGGGTCCGAACTCGACGTCCAGGACCGGGCCGATGACGCGGACGATGCGTCCGATGTTCATGGGCGCTTCTTTCTCGTTGACGGTCATCTAGTGCTTCTCAAGAGCGGCAGCGCCGCCGACGATCTCGGCGATCTCGTTCGTGATCGCACCCTGGCGTGCGCGGTTGTAGCTGCGGGTGAGCGTGGTGATCATCTCGCTCGCGTTGTCGGTGGCCGACTTCATGGCCTTGCGCCGCGCGCCCTGTTCGGACGCGGCCGACTCGAGCAGAGACCGGTAGATCAGCGTCTCGATGTAGGTCGGCAGCAGGCGCTCGAGCACGGCGTCCGCGGAGGGCTCGAAGATGTACTCCGGGTTGACCTTGAGCAGGTCCGCGCTCTCCTCGACGACCTCGTGACGAAGCGGCAGGAGGTCGTGGATCTCGGGGACCTGGTCGGCCACGTTCTTGAAGCGGTTGAACACGACCTTGACCGCGTCGAACTCGCCGGAGGCGTAGCCGGACATGACGCGGGCGGCCATCGAACGCGCATCGGCGATCGTCGGCTTGTCGGTCATGTCGCGGTAGGACTCGATCGGCTCGACCCCGCGGTAGCGGAAGTAGGCGATCGCCTTCTTGCCGACGGCGATGACGTCGACCTCGGCACCTGCGGCACGCTCGTCGCGGATGATGCCTTCGGTCAGGCGCAGGATGTTGCTGTTGAAGGCGCCGCACAGCCCACGGTCGGAAGCGACCGCGATGACGACGACGCGCTCGCGCTTGTCGTGCTCCTCGAGCAGCGGGTGCGTCGCACCCTGCATGAAGCGCGCGACGTTGCGCAGGACCTCCATCATGGCCAGCGCATAGGGGCGCGCCGACTCGATGCGGTCCTGGGCCCTGCGGATCTTCGCCGTGGCGACCATCTCCATGGTGCGCGTGATCTGCCTCGTCGAAGCCGTCGAGGTGATCCGGTTCTTGATGTCGCGAAGGTTGGGCATCTTCTTGTCCGCTTATCCTTCGGCCGGACGGCTGGCTGAGAACTCGTCGAGCGCAGCGCGCAGCTTGGCCTCGGTGTCCGGGGAGATGAGCTTCTCCGCGGCGATCGTCGCGCCGATCTCCGGATAGGCGCTCTCGACGAAGTCGAGGAACCCGTCACGGAACGCCAGCACGCTTGCGACCGGGACCTCGTCGAGGTAGCCCTTCGTGCCGGCGAAGATCGCCAGTACCTGGCGCTCGACCGGCATCGGTACGTAGCGGCCCTGCTTGAGCAGCTCGACCAGGCGGGCGCCGCGGTTCAGCGTGTTCTGCGTGGCCTTGTCGAGGTCGCTGCCGAACTGGGCGAAGGCCGCCATCTCGCGATAGGACGCGAGGTCGAGGCGCAGTGAGCCGGCGACCTGCTTCATCGCCTTGATCTGGGCGTTGCCGCCGACGCGCGACACCGAGATGCCGACGTTGATGGCGGGGCGCACGCCCTGGTAGAACAGGTCGGCCTGCAGGAAGATCTGGCCGTCCGTGATCGAGATGACGTTGGTCGGGATGTAGGCCGACACGTCGCCGGCCTGTGTCTCGATGATCGGCAGGGCCGTGAGCGAACCGGCGCCCAGCTCGTCGTTCATCTTGACGGCGCGCTCCAGCAACCTGCTGTGCAGGTAGAAGACGTCGCCGGGGTACGCCTCGCGGCCCGGCGGACGGCGGAGGTTGAGCGACATCTCGCGGTAGGCCACGGCCTGCTTGGAGAGGTCGTCGTAGACGACCAGGACCGCGCGGCCCGGGTTGTCCTTGCTCGCGGGCTTGCCGTCGGCGCCCGTGTACATGAAGTGCTCGCCCATGGCGCAACCGGCCATCGGAGCGATGTACTGCAGAGGAGCCGGTTCGGAGGCGGCGGCGGAGACGACGATGGTGTAGTCCATCGCTCCGTACTCCTCGAGGGTCTGGACGACGCCCGCCACGGTTGAGGCCTTCTGGCCGACCGCGACGTAGATGCAGACGACGTCGTTGCCCTTCTGGTTGATGATCGCGTCGACGGCGACCGCGGTCTTGCCCGTCTGACGGTCACCGATGATCAGTTCGCGCTGGCCACGACCGACAGGGATCATCGAGTCGATGGCCATGATGCCCGTCTGGAGCGGCTCGTGAACGCCCTTGCGAGCGATGACACCCGGAGCCTTGAACTCGAGCGGACGGGTGCCCTCGGCGCTGATCGCACCGCGGCCGTCGATCGGCTGACCCAGCGGGTCGACGACGCGACCCAGGAAGCCCTTGCCGGACGGTACCTGGACGACGTGCCCCGTCGTGCGGACCGAGTCGTTCTCTTTGATGAGCGACGTCTCGCCGAGCAGGACGGCGCCGACCTCGTTCTCGTCGAGGTTGAGGGCCATACCCATGACGGTGTGCCCACCCTCGCCGATGAACTCGAGCAGCTCGCCGGCCATGGCGCCCTTGAGCCCGTCGACGTGGGCGATACCGTCGCCGAGCTTGATGACGGTGCCGACGTCACGGACGTCCACCGATGCGGTGAACGACGCGAGCTGCGCCTTGAGTACTTCGTTGATCCGTGCCGCGGTGATGTCGGTCACCTACGCCTCGCCTCCCTGGGTGGTCGCGAGCGCGCGACGCATGTCTTCGAGCTGCGACGCGACGCTGCCGTCGAGCACGCGGCCCGCGACCTTGATGACGACGCCGCCCAGGATCGACGCGTCGACGTGCTCGCGGAGCGAGACGGGACGGCCGAGGGAGGCGATGAGCTTGTCTGTCAGCGACGCGCGCAGCGCGTCGTCGAGCGGTATGGCGGTGGTGACATCGGCAACGACGATGCCGCGTTCCTGCTCGGCGATCTCGCCGAACGCGCGGGCGACGTCGCCGATGAGGTCGGTGTGGCCGCGCTCGACGAGCAGCGTGACCAGCGCGATCGCCTCGGGCGTGACCGCGTCGCCGAAGATGTCGCGCAGCACGCCGCGCTTGGTCTCGGCGGGCACGGACGCGTCGGTGAGGGCGGTGCGCAGGTCGAGGCTGCCGCGGACCACGGCGGCAGCGGAGACCAGACCCTTGTCGGTCTGGTCCACCGAGTCGGCCAGCGAGGCGAGCTCGAAGAGCGTGCGCGCGTAGGCCGAGGCCACGTCGCTAGTTCTCATTGAGACTTCCCACCTCGGCGACGTACTTCTCGATCAGTGCGGCGTGATCGGCGGCCGACAGGGTCGTGCCGATGATGCGGCCGGCGACGGCCACGGACAGGTCGGCGACCGATGCCTGGAGCTCCGCGAGCGCGACGCGCTTCTCGCCCTGGATCTCCTCGCGGGCGCGGGCCAGGATCGACTCGCGCTCCTCGTTGGCCTTCGCGACGATCTCGTCCTTCATCGTCTCGGCGACCTTGCGGCCCTGCTCGATGACACGGCTCGACTCGAGACGCGCCTCGGCCAGCTGCTCCTTGTACTCGTTGAGCAGACGCTCGGCCTCAACGCGGGTCTCCTCGGCCTTCTCCAACGAGTCCTTGATCTTGTCCGCGCGCTCATCGAGCATCTTCGTGATCGGCGGAAGCGCGAACTTCCACATGACCACGAACAGCACGGCGAACGACACGAGCGAGACCAGCAGCTCGGAAGTCAGCGGGATGATCTTGTCCATCGATGCTCCTTCGTGAGACAGGCAGCGCCCTGAAAGAGCGGTGCTTACTTGGCGGCCTGCAGGACGAAGGCGAGGACGAAGCCCAGCAGTGCGATGGCCTCGGCCAGCGCCATGCCGATGAACATGGTCGTCTGGATCTTGTTGGCCATCTCGGGCTGGCGAGCCATGCCCTCGATCGCCTTGCCTGCTACGAAACCGACGCCGATGCCGGGGCCGATGGCGCCGAGACCGAACGCAAGACCGGCACCGAGAACGCTCAGAGAACCGCCCACTGTTCCTCCTTCGAATACGACCGGGGCCACATTGGTGGGACCCGAACCTTCACTGCTTCAACGAGCACGCCGGCGGTGCCGACGGTGTGACCTGAAGGGACTAGTGCGAACCCGCGTGGATCGCGCCGTTCATGTACACGGCGGTGAGGATCGCGAAGACGTACGCCTGGATGAAGGCGACGAAGACCTCGAAGGCGTACATGACGATCTGCATGACCAGCGACAGGCCGCCGACGACGGCGGTGACGGGCCCGAGCGCCGAGGCCGCCATGACAACGAAGATGCCGAAGACGCCCAGCACGATATGGCCGGCGTACATGTTGGCGTAGAGACGGACGCCCAGCGTGAACGGGCGGAGGAAGTGGCTGATGATCTCCAGCGGGTAGATCAGCGGGATCAGCCACCACGGCGTGCCGGAGGGCAGGAAGCTCTTGAGGTAGCCCAGGAAGCCGCTCTTGCGGAACCCGATCCAGTTGTAGACCACGAAGACCATGATGCCCCACGCGAACGTGGTGCCCAGCGTGCCGGTGCCCGGCTTCAAGCCGGGGATGAGGCCGAGCACGTTGTTGAACAGCACCGCGAAGAACACCGTGACGATGAACGGGAGGTACTTCACGCCCTCCGAGCCCATGACGTCGAGCACGATGTTGTTGCGGACGAACTCGACACTCCACTCGCCGATGTTGCCGATGCCCTTGGGCACGAGCGACATCTTGCGCGACGCGATCAGGAAGAAGATCGCGGTCAGCGCGACGGCGACGATCAGGAAGAAGGAGTAGTTCGTCAGAACCACCGCGTTCTTCGCGAGCTCGCCACCCTGCGTGGCGCCCGTCCCGAGGACGGCGAACGGGTTCAGCTCTTCGAGCAGCTTGGTGACTGCGGGGCCCAGGTTCTCCACGGCGACCGACTACCTCCTGAAGGGTCGAGTACCTTGCGTTCCTACTTCGCGCGGAACAGAGCCACGAGCGCCGGTATGAGGAACCCGGCTATCAGCCCGAGACCGAAGGGGACGAGCCCCGCGCGCACGAACAGGTAGTACAGCAGCAGGCCTACGAAGCCCGCGACCATTCCGAGCACCATCAGCACGACAGCGCGCGCCGCGCCGAGTTCGAGCGTCTCGGGGGTGAACATCCCGATCCCGATCCGGTTGAGAGCGAGCATCGATGCTCCCAGCGCGATTCCGAGGACCGACGCGACGACAGCATTGCCGAGGAACAACACGATCCCGGTGGTTGCAGCGCCCAGTGTCTCTACGCCCCTTCGACCCGCATCCGTTCTCACCGTACCGCCTCGGGCGACGTGTCCGGGCTGGCAGCGACGCGGAACGGCGCAAGGAGGATCGCAGGCGGGACCGTGTGGGATCACCGCGCGCAGCGCCATGAGTGTCGCTCCGCGACCCGGGGGTGTCGACGGAAGCGTTGCCATGCTACCTCATCGGAGCGTCCCGACAAAGTCCGAATCTGCGACGATTCGCCGCTACTCCTCGTCGTCTCCGTGCACGCGCGCCTTCTCGAAGAGACGCAGGCGCCATGCGATGACGCCCGACAGGCCGGCGAGCGCGAGGAAGATGACGACACGCACGCTGATGCCCACATGGCCCATCAGGTAGCCGCCGATCGCGAGCGCGGCGGACCAGGCGTAGATGGTCAGGACCGTCTGCCTCTGGCTGAACCCGAGGTGGAGCAGCCGGTGATGGATGTGCCCGTTGTCGGCCTCGTGGATGGGGCGCCCGCTGCGCCAGCGCCTGATGATCGCGCTCCCCGTGTCGAACACGGGCACGCCGATCACGATGAGCGGCGCAACGAGGGTCAGGGCCGCAGCCGATTTCATGACGCCGAGCAGCGACGTGCACCCGAGGACGAAGCCGATGAGCAACGCACCCGAGTCGCCCATGATGATCGACGCCGGGTTGAAGTTGTAGCGCAGGAATCCGACGCACGCTCCGATGAGCGACGCGGCGAGCACCCCCGCCACGATGGTGTTCATGTCGACCGCGATCAGCAGGAAGCTCGCCGCCGCGATGGCCGCCACTCCCGCAGCGAGGCCGTCGAGCCCGTCGATGAGGTTGAACACGTTCGCGAACCCGACGATCCACAGCGCGGTCACCGGATACGTGAGCAGGCCCAGGGGGACGTGCTGGATGTGAAGCCCCGCTGCGATCGGGATCGCGGCGGCGATCAGCTGGCCCCCGAACTTCATGCCGGGCGAGAGCCCCTTGAAGTCGTCGATCAGCCCGACGGTGAAGATCAGCACGCAGCCGGCCAGCGTTCCCATGAGCGGAAGGTCGAGGCGCGAGATGACCGCCGGCCACCAGCCCGCGAACCCTCCCGCGACCTGCACGGCGAGCGCCGCGGCGAACCCGATGAAGATGCCGATCCCGCCGAGACGCGGCACGGCCTTCAGGTGGACCTTGCGTCCTCCCGGGCGGTCCACGATCGACGCCCGCACGCTGAGGTCCCGCACGATCGGCGTGGCGATGAGCGTCGCGACGAGCGCGACGCCCACGAGGACCAGGTAGTGGAGGAAGTCCGTCACGGTCAGGTCAGCATCCGGGGGCGTACAGACGTCGTGCGACGCCGGACTCGGCGAGCATCTCCTCCGAGAGCGGGTCGGGATACGCGTCGCCGTAGATGATCTCGACGATCCCCGCGTTGATGAGGATCTTCGCGCACTGCACGCAGGGCTGGTGAGTGGTGTAGATCGTGGAGCCGCCGATCGCGACCCCGTAGAGCGCCGCCTGCACCACCGCGTTCTGCTCGGCGTGGATCCCGCGGCACAGCTCGTGGTGCGAGCCGGAGGCGATGCCGCGCTGCTCGCGCAGGCAGCCGACCTCCTCGCAGTGACGCAGGCCCTTGGGGGTGCCGTTGTAGCCGGTGGCGAGCAGGCGGCGGTCCTTCACGATCACGGCCCCACAGTGCCGGCGCAGGCACGTGGACCGCGTCGCGACCTGACGGGTGATCGTCATGAAGTAGTCGTCCCAGGACGGGCGCTCGGCGGCCATGTCCTACAGCGTCCCGAAGAGGCGGTCGCCGGCGTCGCCGAGACCGGGGACGATGTAACCGTGGTCGTTCAGGTGGCTGTCGACGGCGCACACGTACACGCGAACGTCGGGATCGGCCTTCGTCACCGCCGCGATGCCCTCGGGCGCCGCGATGATCGACAGCAGGCGGACCGACTTCGCGCCGCGCGCGCGAAGGAACTCGATCGCCGCCGCGGCCGAGCCACCCGTCGCCAGCATCGGATCGACGATCATGATGTCCCGCTCGCCGATGTCCTCCGGCAGCTTGCAGTAGTACTCGACCGGCTGCAGGGTCTCCGGATCGCGGTACAGGCCGATGTGTCCGATCTTGGCCGCAGGGATCAACGACAGGATGCCGTCGACCATGCCGAGGCCCGCACGCAGGATCGGGACGATGGCGACCTTCTTGCCCGCGAGCACCTTGGTGGTCGTCTCGCAGATCGGCGTCATCACGGTCGACTCGGCGAGCTGGAACTCGCGCGTGGCCTCGTAGGCCATGAGCATCGCGAGCTCGCTCACGAGTTCGCGGAACTCCTTGGGGCCCGTGCGGACGTCGCGGAGGACCGAGAGCTTGTGCTGGACGAGCGGGTGGTCGACCACGGTGACGTTCGGTGCGTACTGCATCTCACTTCTCCTCGCGGGCCGTCGCCCGCCTCGCCGCGGAAAGGGCCTACAGCTCCGGGTAGAGCGGGTGACGCTCGGTGAGCTCGTGCACGGCCGCGCGGACCCCGTCGAGGACGGCCTGGTCGTCACGGCCGAAGATCGCGCGGGCGACCAGCTCGCCCACGTGGCGGGCGTCGGCTTCGTCGAACCCGCGCGTGGTGATCGCGGGCGACCCTACGCGGATACCGCTCGTCACGAACGGCGACTGCGGGTCGTTGGGGATCGCGTTCTTGTTGGTCGTGATCCCGCAGTCCTCCAACAGGCGCTCAGCGTCCCTGCCGGTGATGCCCGCGGGGGTGAGGTCGACGAGCATCAGGTGGTTGTCGGTCCCGCCCGAGACCAGGCGCAGCCCGGCCTCGACCATGGCCTCGCCCATGACGCGGGCGTTGATCACGACCTGTGCGATGTAGTCGGTGAACTCGGGGCGCAAGGCTTCGCCGAATGCGACGGCCTTGGCCGCGACGATGTGCTCGAGCGGACCTCCCTGCAGGCCCGGGAACACGGCCTTGTCGATCATCGCGGCGTGCTCGGCCTTGCAGAGGATGAAGCCCGAACGAGGCCCGCGCAGCGTCTTGTGCGACGTCGAGGTGACGAAGTCGGCGTACGGCACGGGCGACGGGTGCGCCCCGGTGGCCACGAGGCCCGCGATGTGGGCCATGTCCACCATCAGGTACGCGCCGACCTCGCGCGCGATGGCCCCGAAACGTTCGAAGTCGATGACGCGCGGGTAGGCGCTCGCGCCCGCGATGATCATCTTGGGGCGGTGCTCCTTCGCGAGGCGCTCGACCTGGTCGTAGTCGATACGCTCGGTGACGGGGTCCAGCCCGTAGGCCGCGATGTCGAACCACTTGCCCGAGAAGTTGACGGGGCTGCCGTGGGTCAGGTGGCCGCCGTGCGCGAGGCTCATGCCCAGCACCTTGTCGCCGGGGTTCAGCGCCGCGAAGTAGACGGCCATGTTCGCCTGTGCGCCCGCGTGAGGCTGCACGTTGGCGTGGTCGGCTCCGAAGAGCTCCTTCACGCGGTCGCGGGCGAGGTTCTCGACGACGTCGACCTTCTCGCAGCCGCCGTAGTAGCGCTTGCCCGGCAGTCCTTCCGCGTACTTGTTCGTCAGCACGGTGCCGGCGGCCTCGAGGACCGCGAGCGAGGTGAAGTTCTCGGACGCGATGAGCTCGACGGTGGAGCGCTGACGCTCGAGCTCGGCGTCGCAGGCGGCCGCGACTTCGGGGTCCGCGCTATCGAGGAAGCGGAATGACATGGGGAGCGTACCTTTCACTCGGGGAGACGGTCGTCTAGGACTGATGCTCCATGCCGGTGATCTGGTCGACGCGATGCTGGTGGCGACCGCCCTCGAACGCGGTCGAGAGGAAGGCGTCCGTGATGGCGAACGCGGTGACCTCGTCGACAGAGCGGCCCGCGAGCGTCAGGACGTTCGCGTCGTTGTGACGGCGCGCCATCTCGGCGAAGGCGATGTCGTTGACCTGGACCGCGCGCACCCCGGCGACCTTGTTGGCCGCGATAGCCATGCCGAGCCCGGTGCCGCAC
>PKWR01000081.1 GCA_003133285.1 Coriobacteriia bacterium | reverse complement strand
TACGTCTACTTCACCTACGGCAACCACCACATGCTCAACTTCGTGACCGAGCCGGAGGGCGTCGCCGGCGCCGTGCTCATCCGAGCTCTCGAGCCCATCGATGGGGTCGATGCGATGCTGCGCCGCCGGTCGGAGTCCCGGCGTTCGGCATCTCCGCTCACCGTGCGTGACGTGGCGAACGGCCCCGGGAAGCTGACCGCGGCGCTCGGGATCGACCTCTCCGTGAACGGCGAGNNGGAAGCGCTACACTGTCCGTGTTCGCCCCGCAGGGGCCCGTTCCTGCGGTGGCGACATCAGGCAGGATCGGACTCAGCTCCGGGCACGAAGTGGAGCTCAGGTTCTACATCGAGGGGGACCGGTACGTTTCGACCGCGCGACCGGGACGGAGGGCCTCGTCGCGCTCGAACCCACGAAAGGCGAATCCGGCATGAAGCTCAAGGACATCTATCGCACGTGCGTCGACGCGGGCATGGAGGCCGACCCGCGTCCCGCGAAGGAGCTCGAGCGCGTCATGGCCGCGTCCGCGCGCGCCTACGGCAAGCTCGACGAGGAAGAGCGTCCGTACTTCGATACGGAGCGGCTCACGAACCCTTACGCCGACACCCGCATCGCCGCCGGCGACCCGGAGCTCGAGGTGCGCGGTCTGATCACGGGCGTCGACATGGAGACCGCGGAAGTGCTCCTGGCCGACCGCCTGCGCGAGAGGGGGGCGCCGATCGACCTGGTCTTCGCCCACCATCCCGAGGGCCCCGGTTTCGCGCGGCTCGACGAGGTCATGCACATGCAGGCCGACCTGTGGGCCGCGCAGGGCGTCGGCCTCGGAGCTGCGGACAGCCTGATCTCGAAGCGCGCCTCCGAGATCCGCCGCCACTTCATGCCGTACAACCACTACCGTGCGGTGCAGTCCGCGGAGTTGATGGGTTTCGCGGTCATGTCCTGCCACACTCCGGCCGACAACTCCGTGCAACGTTTCGTGCAGCGCTTCATCGACGAGTCCGCCCCCGAGACGCTCGAGGACATCGTCCGCTCGCTGCGGACCATCCCCGAGTACGACCACGCAGCGAAGAAGGGCTACGGCCCGGAGTTGGTTCTGGGTGAGGGGCATCACCGGCCCGGCCGCATCGTGGTCGATATGACGGGCGGCACCGAGGGCCCGACCGACGCTCTCAACCGGCTCAGCGCCGCCGGCGTCGACACCCTGGTCGGGATGCACTACGGCGAGGAGCACCGCAAGCGCGCCGAGGAGCTCCACATGAACCTGGTGATCGCCGGTCACATCTCTTCCGACACGCTCGGCATGAACCTGATCCTGGACCGTATCGAGTCGCAGGGCGTCGAGGTGTTCTGCACCTCCGGCATCGTGCGCGTGCGGCGCTCCTAGGAGCCCGCCCCATCGCGAAGGCCCCGCTCCGGGATCCGGAGCGGGGCCTTCGTGGTCGCTGCAGCGACCGGAGACTACGGCTTCGGCGTCGAGGTGGGGTTCGGCGTGCTCGTGGTCGTGCCGCCGCTCTTGGGAGGCTTCGGCTTGGGCCTGGCTGCCGCGGCCGCGGCGCTCGCGGCCTCGGACCATGCGGCCTTCCAGATGTAGTGCGGTGCCGAGGCGCGCGCGAAGCGCACCGACGGCAGGCCCTTGAGTGCGGCGGTCATGAAGGTGTGCCAGATCGGCGCGCAGAACGTCCCGCCGAACGCCCGCATGCCGTGCACGTTCCTCATCGGGATCGAGCCCTCGGAGTAGCCCATCCAGACCGCCGTGACGAGCTGCGGCGTGTAGCCCACGAACCAGGCGTCCTGGTAGTTCTGCGCGGTCCCGGTCTTGCCGGCGACCTCGCGCCCCGACAGGGACGCGCGGGTGCCTGTGCCGCCGCGGACGACGCCCATGAGCTGCTGCGTGGCGGCCCATGCGATCTTCGAGGTCAGCACGCGCTTGCCCACGGTCTCGCGCTCGAACATGACGACGCCGTCAGGTCCCACGATCTTGGTGATCGAGCTCGGCTTGACGAGCGTTCCCTCGTTGGCCAGCGTGCCGTAGGCGGAGGCCATCTCGAGCGGGCTCACGGGTGCGGAGCCCAGAGCGATCGAGGGGAGCGCGGGGATGGGGGATGTGATGCCCATCCGCTTCGCCGTGGCTGCGACCTCGTCGGCGCCCAGTTCCCAGATGAGCCGCGCGAACACGCAGTTGACGGAGTTGGCCGTCGCTCGCGAGATCGTCATGTAGCCGTGGCCGGAGCCCTCCGAGTTGTTGACCCGCCACACGGGATGGGTGGGGATGATGGCGGGGGAGGATGAGTTGACGGGGCGGTTGGGCGGGATGCCCTTCTCCAGAGCGGTGACCAGCACGAACATCTTGAACGAGGACCCCGGCTGCCGCTTGCCCTGCGTCGCGTAGTTGTAGGGGTCCTTCCGATAGTCGCGCCCGCCGTACATGGCGACGATGCTGCCGGTGTGCGGGTCGATGGAGACGAGCGCCGCGTCCGGGTCCTTCTTGTAGGGCAGGGTCTTGTGGACGGCCTTCTCGGCCGCGCGCTCCAGGCGGGTGTCGATGGTGGTGTAGACCGAGAGCCCACCCTTGAATATCAGCGAATCGGGATACTGCGTGAGCAGTTGCTTGCGCACGTAGGACACGAAGTAGGCACAGTCGTAGATGCCCTGGTTCGTGTTGGTCTTCTTCGCAAGGACGATCTTCTCGGCCGCGGCGGCCGTCCCCTCGGCCTGCGTGATGTAGTGGTTGGCGACCATCCGCCCCAACACCCAGCGCTGACGCGACCTGGCGCCCTCCATGTTGTAGTAGGGGTTCAGACGCAGCGGCGACTGCGGCAGGCCCGCGAGGAGAGCGGCTTCGCCGATGCCGAGCTTGTTCGCGTGCTTGCCGAAGTAGGCCAGCGCCGCAGCCTCGGCCCCATACGCCCCGTCGCCGAAGTACACCGTGTTCAGGTAGTCCTCGAGGACCTCCGACTTGGTGTGCCGCTTCTCGAACTCATACGCGAGGTACATCTCACGGATCTTGCGGGCGGCGGTGATCTTGTAGCGCTCTGACACCAGGATCGTGTTGCGCACGTACTGCTGCGTGATCGTCGAGGCGCCCTCTTTGGTGGAGCCGGTCGTGAGGTCGATGGCGATCGCCCGCGCGATGCCGACCATGTCGACCCCGTTGTGCTGGTAGAAGCGTTCATCTTCGACGGCCACCACCGCATCGGCCAGGTCGGTCGAGATCTTGCTGATCGGCACGACCTCGCGGTTCTCGAGGTAGAAGTTGGCGAGGAGCTTCCCGTTGGCCGAGTAGACCTTCGTCGGCTGCGCGACCTTGAAGGCGTTCGGGTCGTCGACGTTCGGCAGCCCCTTGAGGGCGTCGGCGACGAAGAGCCACGCGGCGCCGGCCGCCAGCAGCACGCAAGCGAGTAGGATGACGGCGGTCACCGCGAGGATGCTCGCGACCACGCGCCGCGGGCGGTGTGTCCGTACGCGCCGAAGCCTGCTTGACATCCCCGCCTCCTCGCTCGTAGCCTGCTGACCGTCCGTACAGGGTACCTGCTTCGGCGCGAACGTGCGCGGGCCTGCGCCGAACCGTTACATACATGTTAGTGTCGCCTACGGACCTGATGTATCCGCGGAACCGATCGGAACCCCCGTGAGCCACCCCACCATCCCTCGCACGGTCGAGCTGCTCGCACCGGCGGGCGGCTTCGACTCGCTGCGCGCGGCGGTCCGGAACGGCGCGGACGCGGTCTATCTCGGCACCACCGACCTCAACGCTCGCCGCGGCGCGGAGAACTTCACTCTTGAGACGCTGGGCGAGGCGTGCAGGTTCGCGCACCTGCGGGGCGCCAAGGTCTATCTCACCGCGAACGTCGTCGTCCTCGAGCACGAGATGCGCGACGCTCTTGCGATGGTGGCGCGTGCCTGGGAGGCAGGCGTCGACGCGGTGATCGTCCAGGACCTCGGGCTTCTGAGCGCGATCCACCGGGCCCTGCCCGAGGTGCGCATCCACGCGTCGACGCAGATCGACGTGCACAACGTCGACGCGATCGCAGCCGTCGCCGAGTCGGGGGTGTCGCGCGTCACGCTCGGTCGCGAACTCTCGGTGGCCGAGATCGCCCGGCTGACCGCGTCGTCACCGGTGGAGCTCGAGAGCTTCGTCCACGGCTCGCTGTGCTTCTGCCACTCGGGCCAGTGCTTCATGTCGTCGCTCGTGGGCGGGCGCTCGGCGAACCGCGGGCTGTGCGCCCAGCCGTGCCGTCTGCCGTACGACCTGGTCGACTCCGAGGGAGTCGTCGCCGAGGTCCCGGGCCGCTACCTGCTCAGCCCGAAGGACCTGGCGGGGATCGAGCTGTTGCCGGACCTCGTCAGCGCAGGGGTGGCCGCGCTCAAGATCGAGGGGCGCATGAAGAGCCCCGAATACGTCGCGTCCGTGGTCTCCGTGTACCGCGCCGCGCTCGACCGGGCCATGGCAGCGCCCTCCGACTTCGAGGTCCTGCCTGCCGAGACCGAGCGACTCGAAGAGGCGTTCAACCGCGGATTCACGCACGGATACCTTGCCGAAATCCGCGACGATCGCATGATGAGCTACACGCGCCCCAACAACCGCGGGGTGCCGCTCGGCCGCGTGGCGAGTACCTCGCCCGGCCGGGCGACGATCGCGCTGGACCGCTCGCTCGAGTCCGCCGACGTCATCGAGTTCTGGACCGCCACGGGCCGGTTCGCCCAGCCGGCGGGGGAGTTGGGCCTCGCGACGGGCTCGGTCGCGGCCGCGCCGGCCGGCCAGCGCGTGACGATCGTGCTCGAGCACCCCGTGCGCCCCGGCGACCGGGTGTTCCGCGTGGTGAACGCGGCGCTGACCGAGGCGGCGCGCCGCTCGTGGCAGTCGCCCGAGGAGCGGCGTCCCGTCCCGGTCCGCATCGCGGTGTCCCTGCGCGTCGGCGAGCCGGCGAGACTGGAGATGGCGGCGCCTGACGCGAGCGTCTCGGTGTCCGGTCCCGTCGTCGAGCGCGCCCGCACGAAGCCCGTCACGCCCGACGAGGTCGTCGAGCATGTCGGCCGCCTCGGGGGCACGCCATATCGCGCGGAAGACGTGTCCGTCCAGGTCGACGCGGACGCGGGACTGGGGTTCTCCGTGCTCCACCGCCTGAGGGCCGAGGCCGTCGATCTCCTCGATGAGCGGCGTCTCGCGCCTTGGGCGGGCCGCCTGCTGGCGCGTTCTCCCGAGCCTCCGGCCCTCGCTCCTCCGGCCCGGCGTCCGGCGCGCCCCGAGCTTGTCGTGGCGGTCCTGACGCGCGCGGCGGCTGACGCCTGCAGCGCCGGGGGCGCCGATCGCGTCCTGCTCGCCTGCACCGCGCGTCCCGGCACGCCGTCGGGGCATGACGCGCTGCTCCCCCGCATCGTCCACGAGTCGCAGGTCCCGTCTGTGGTCTCCTGCGCCGACGCGTCGGACGGCGCGGCGGTCGCCGGCAACCTCGGCATGGTCAGGCATCTGGGATCGAACGGGCGTGCGGTCGAGGCCGACTGGGGTCTGAACGTGGTGAACCCCTGGTCCGCGGCCGCGCTCGCGGGGATCGGCGCGACCGGGGTTTGGGCGTCGCCGGAACTCTCGGGACGCCAGTTGGCCACTCTGGTCGAAGGCTCGCCGGTACCCGTGGGAGTCGTCGCCGCGGGGCGCTTCGAGCTGATGGTCGCGGAGCACTGCGTGGTGCAGGCCGCGGGGGAGTGCGACCACCGGTGCGCCGGCTGCGCTCGCCGCGCGCGGACCTGGGTCCTGAGGGACCGAAAGGGCTACGAGATGCCGGTCACGACGGACGCCGACGGGCGCGCGCACATCTACAACGCCGTGCCGCTCGACCTGTCCCGCGCGTTGCCCGAGCTGCTCTCCGCCGGCGTCGCCGCCATCCGCCTCGAGCTCCAGTCGTCCGACGCCGAGGAGGCGTCGCGCATCACGCGCGCGTGGCGGGCGCGTCTGGACGCCGCGATCAAGGGCGGCCCGCTTCCCGAGGCACCCGTCACCGAGCCGTCGACCTCCGCACACTTCTTCCGCGGGCTGCGCTAGGGAGCTTCGGGTCGCCTCGCTAGTGGACGGTGATCTTCTTCGTGATCGAGACCGTGGTCCCGCCGTTGTCGGTGATCCACAGCGTCACGTTGTAGTCGTTGGGCGCGGGGAACGCGTGGCTCGCGGTCTTGCCGGACGCCGATGACCCATCGCCGAACTCCCAGACCCACTTCGCGATCGAACCGTCGGGGTCGGCGCTGCCGCTCGCATCGAACTTGACGACCTGGTTGACCGCGGGCTTCAGGGGCGTCCAGTCGAACTTCGCGGTCGGCGGCTTGTTCGCTCCGCCACCGCCGGTGCTCACCGTCAGCGTGACGACCGTGACACTCGTGATCGTGCTGCCGCCGAGGGGGTCCTGTGCAGCGACGATGCCCGCGGCGACACCGGCGGCGTCCTTGTCGACGACGCTGTAGCGCAGCGACATCTTGTCGAGCGCAGCGAGTGCGGCGAGCTTCGTCAGGCCGACGAGGTTCGGCATCTTCAGGCCGATCGCGCTCGTATGGATGGTGCACGGACCGGGGACGTGGCCCGTGAGGAAGAGCGCCGGTCCCGTCCTCGGGCAGAGCGGCGTGGCCGCGCCGCCCGACTCGAGGCAGATCCTGGCGTCCACCAGCCCCGACGGGCGCTTGAACTGCGTGGCCGGCTTGCCCGCCAGCGCGGACTTCATGAACGCCGCCCAGATCCGTGCCGGGAACGAGCCTCCGGTCACCCTGATGCCGTGGACGGAGTTCATCGGCTTCTGCGAGTCGGCATATCCCACCCACACCGTCGCGGCGAGGTCCGGGGTGTAGCCGCAGAACCAGGCGTCCGCGTTGTTCTGCGTGGTGCCCGTCTTGCCGGCCGCCGGGCGCCCGATGGCCGCCGCCGTGCCGGTGCCGTGCTGGATGACGCCCTTCAGGATGTCGGTGGTCAGGTAGGCCACCGCCGCGTCGAGCGCCCGCTTGCCTTTCGGCGCCGGGGCCGTGAAGAGGACCTTGCCGTCCTTGTCGGTCACCTTGAGGATGCCGATCGGCTCGACGTGGGTGCCGCCGTCCGCGAGCGTCCCGTAGGCCGACGTCATCTCCAGCGGGGTCACGCCCTCGGCCATGCCGCCGAGGGCGACAGCCGGCACGGGCGTGATCTTGGTGACGATGCCCATGTCGTGCGCCGTGTTCACGACGGCGTCCGCTCCGACCTTGAGCACAAGCTGCGCGAAGACCGGGTTCAGCGAGTGCCAGGTCGCGACGCGCAGGCGCTGCATGCCGCCGTAGCCGGACTCGCCGGCCACGCTCCACGTCTGCCCCCCCGGGATCCTGAGCCTCGTGGAGTTCGCCTTGAAGGTCTGCTCGGGGGAGATGCCCGCTGCCAGTGCGGTCGCCAGGACGAACGGTTTGAACGACGAGCCGGACTGCCGGTGTCCCTGGACCGCGACGTTGTACTGCTGCTTCGCGAAGTCACGTCCGCCAACCATCGCCAGGATCTGCCCCGTCCTGGGGTCGATGGCCACGAGCGCCGCCGAGGGGTCGCTCTTCTTGGTGAGGGACTTGGCGACGGCCGACTCGGCCGCCGCCTGCATCTTCAGGTCGAGCGTGGTCGTGACCGTCAGGCCGCCGCGGTAGACCGCGTCCTCGCCGTACAGCTTCACGAGCTGGTCCTTGAGGTACTCGACGAAGTACGGGGCCTTCGCGCTGGTGCGCTTGATCCCGGTCGTCTTGATGGGCGTCGCCACCGCGGCAGCGTACGCCGCGGGGTCGATATAGCCCTGGTCGCGCATCTGAGCGAGGACCGTGTCCCTGCGGACCTTGGCTGCCGCGGGGTCGAGGTAGGGGGAATAGCGCGCCGGCGACTTGATGACGCCTGCGAGCATGGCCGCCTCGGGCAGGGTCAGCTTCTGCACGGGCTTGCCGAAGTAGGTCTGTGCCGCGGTCTGCACGCCGTAGGAGCCATGCCCGAAGTAGATCGTGTTCAGATACATCGCCAGGATCTGGTCCTTGGAGTACTGCTGTTCGACCTTGTACGCCAGCAGCGCTTCGGAGACCTTGCGCTTGAGGCTCATCTGATCGCCGACGAAGGCCTGCTTCACGTACTGCTGCGTGATGGTGGAACCGCCCTGTACCTGGGCGCCCGCTCTGATGTCGACCACGACGGCGCGCGCCAGCCCCAGCAGGTCGACGCCGGGATGCTCGTAGTAACGCTGGTCCTCGGTGGAGATGACCGCCTCACGCAGGGTCGTCGGGATATCGGCCAGCGCCACGAGCTGGCGGTTCTGGTCGGCGAACAGGTCGGTGATCGTGGCCCCGTTCCGGTCGACGACGCGCGTCGTCAGGTCGGTGCCCTTGAGCGGCTTCGTCGGGTCGGGGAGGTTGCGTGAGATGTCGCTGATCACGGCACAGCCCGTCACGGCGATCCCGACCAGGAGCACCGCCAGGATGAGCAGGGAGATGCGCAGGACGGGATGCCGGCGCTTGCGGGCCGGGCGCGCGCTGTCGCGTGAGCGGTCGCGGTCCGGCATCGGTGCGGCGACGCGGGCACGGGTGCGGCCTGACTGCGGTCCGCCCTGGCGCGCCGCGCGCTGTCGCGGAGCCGGGGGTCGTTTGTCGTCGTAGGTAGCCATGGCCTCACTCTATATCTATGTGTGCGCGTCGGACGGATGGTCGTCGGCGCCCTCACTCGGCGGTCGTGCGGACGGGCGTCCGCATCCTCGTGGGCTCGGGAAGTGCGCGAGCTGCATGCTAGTATGGCCTGCAAAACGGCGGCCGACCACGAGTTCGGTCGCACCGTCATCGGTCCGTGAAGTGACGCGGGCCCGAGAGGAACCGAGGACCGTGCTCACTCCGGAGCAGCAGATGCACGTCATCGAGAGCGGTACCGAGGCGGTCGTGCCCCGGCAGGCGCTGCTCGACAAGCTGGCGACCGGCAGGTCGCTGCGCATCAAGCTGGGCGTCGACCCCACCGCGCCCGATCTTCACCTCGGGCACGCTGTACCACTGCGAAAGCTGCGCCAGTTCCAGGACCTCGGCCACACGGTCGTCCTGATCATCGGCGACTTCACTGCGCTGATCGGTGATCCGTCAGGCCGCAGCGCCACGCGCCCGCCGCTCACCGTCGAGCAGATCGAAGAGAATGCCCAGACATACATAGCGCAGGCCTTCCGGATCCTTGACCCGGACCGCACCGAACTCCGGCGCAACTCCGACTGGCTCGCGCCGCTCGGATTCGCCGAGCTGCTGCGGCTCACCAGCCGCTTCACCGTGGCGCGCATCTTGGAGCGCGACGACTTCGCCAAGCGCTACGCGGAGCAGCGTCCGATCTCCCTGCACGAGTTCCTCTACCCCGTGGCCCAGGCGTACGACTCCGTGATCGTGGAAGCGGACGTGGAGCTCGGGGGCACCGATCAGCTGTTCAACCTGCTCGCGGGTCGCGAGTTGATGGAGAAGCACGGCCTCGAACCCCAGGTGTGCCTCACGCTGCCCCTCCTCGAAGGGACCGACGGCGTTCAGAAGATGAGCAAGTCGTACGGCAACGCGATCGGGTTGACCGACCCGCCCGACGAGATGTTCGGCAAGCTGATGTCCATCCCGGACGAGCTGATGGGGAAGTACTACCGCCTCGCCACTCCGCTCTCCATCGAGGAGCTCGAGACCGTCGAGGCCGAGCTCGTCGATGGCACGGTTCACCCGGGCGTGCAGAAGCGACGCCTTGCCCGCTGTGTCGTCGAGGTCTATCACGGGCCGCAGGCGGCGATCGACGCGGAGGCCGCGTTCGACCGTGTCTTCAAGCGCCATGAGGCGCCCGTGGACGTCCCCGATGTTCGGGTGGAGGCATCCGACCCCGTCCACCTGCCCGCGCTCCTCAAGGAGTTGGGCTTCGCACCCTCCAACGGCGAGGGCCGACGTCTCATCGATGGGGGAGGTATCCGCATCGATGGCGAGCCGGTCGCAGTGGGTATATACAACTTGCCTTGGGAGGCCGTTTCCGGTCGCGTGATCCAGGCAGGCAAGCGCCATTTCGCCCGCGTCGTCGACCGTTCGTAGATCGCTCAAAGTAGTTCTTGCGAGGCCCTGGGGGCGGTGCTATTCTACTCCCTGCCACTACGGCGGTCCTGACGCTTACGAACGCGGAGCGGGGCTTTGAAAACGAGCATCCTTCTGGAAGCTGACCACTAGGGACGACGGCAGTCGCAACCGCGACACACCGACGCCTGACTGGCGCCTCCGATGCGGGGCGCCTGTTTTGTGAAGCGGAGCGAATGTGCTCGCAGGATCGCTGAGAATGGCCATTGACAGCGGGGACAACGGAACGTAACGTACCCCCTTGTGCCTGAACCTTGAAAACTGAATACTGTGACTACAAGCCAGCCGGCCCGCCTCACGGCGGACCGGAAAAATGAAAGACCAAGAACCCGTCATCGGATAGGGCCTGGCAACAGGTCAAACCCGCATGGCACCTTTGAGGTCTATCGGTTCGAACCACCTGGAGCTACCCCGTAGCGAAAGGCAGGCGAACTGAACCCGGATCACCAGTGATCCGAACCTTCGTGGAACTCAGGAAGCAATTCCTGTGACCATTTCAACGGAGAGTTTGATCCTGGCTCAGGATGAACGCTGGCGGCGTGCTTAACACATGCAAGTCGAACGAGGTAGGTCCCTTCGGGGTTCTACTGAGTGGCGAACGGGTGAGTAACACGTGGGCAACCTGCCCCTCACACTGGGATAACTCAGGGAAACTTGAGCTAATACCGGATACTCCGCAATGATCGCATGGTCGTTTCGGGAAAGCTCCGGCGGTGAGGGATGGGCCCGCGGTCCATTAGCTTGTTGGTGAGGTAACGGCTCACCAAGGCTGCGATGGATAGCCGGGCTGAGAGGCCGATCGGCCACACTGGGACTGA
>PKWR01000002.1 GCA_003133285.1 Coriobacteriia bacterium | reverse complement strand
TGGCATCGAGTTTCTTCTTCAAGATCGTCATTGCTCTCTCGTCTCTTTCAGCAGACAGTGATCAGTTCATCCTGCTCAATTGCGCGAAGCGCCTTTACTGTTCACTGCTCACCGTTCACTGTTCACTGCTCTTAGAACTCCAAACCCGCCTCGCGGGCAGCATCGGCCAGCGCCTTGATGCGCCCGTGATAGAGGTAGCCGCCGCGATCAAAGACCACCTTCTTGATACCCTGCTTCACGGCCAACTCGGCCACTGCCTTACCGATCTCTTTCGCCGCCGCCACATTGCCGCCGGTCTTGAGCTTCAGGGCCAGTGTCGAGGCCGAAACCAGCGTCTCACCCTTCTGGTCGTCGATCACCTGCACGTAGATGTGGTTGAGCGAGCGATAGACGTTCAGCCGCGGGCGTTCGCTAGTACCGGACAGCTTGCGACGGATGCGCTGGTGAATGCGTTGGCGAATTGCGTTTCTTTTGGTCTGCGTGATCATAGTCTCTCGGTCCTATCAGCGGAGCCGCCCTGCGGCCCCGTTCGGTTGAATTCAGCTTACAGTTGTCAGCTAACAGCGAACAGTTCCTTGCGTTCCCTGAAACTGTAAGCTGTCAACTGTCAGCTTACTTGGCGCCCGTCTTGCCGGCCTTCTTCTTCAGCTTCTCGTCGGAGTAGCGCACGCCCTTGTTCTTGTATGGATCGGGCTTGCGCAGAGAACGCATATCGGCCGCCACCTGGCCCACCTTCTGCCGGTCGATGCCGGAGATGGTCAGGTGCGTCTGCTTGGGGTCGATCGCCACTTCAATGCCCGTGGGCAGCGGAACCTCGATGGGGTGCGAATAGCCCAGCGTGAACACCACCATGCCCTTGCCCTTGAGCTCGGCGCGATAGCCGATGCCCACAATATCCAGTTCCTTCTTCCAGCCCGTGGTGACGCCGTGAACGGCGTTGGCGACCAAGGAGCGCGTCAGTCCGTGCATCGCAGCTTGGCTGTCGTTCTCGCGGTTGACGTGCAGAACGCCATCCTTGGTTTCCAGGGTAATGCCGTCGGCTATCAACGCCGAGACCTTGCCTTTGGGCCCCTCGACCATAACCGTGTTGCCCTCAACCTTGTACTTGACTCCCGCGGGCAGCGGAATGAGCTTCTTTCCAATTCGCGACATCGAATCAATCCTTCATCTGGCTTGCGAGTCCCGAGAAACAACTTAGAGCTAACAGCTTTCAGCAAACAGTTGCCGGCTCCTATGTCTCATCGTTCCACTGCAGCCCGTAAAGCAGCTTACAGTTATCGGCTGACAGCATCCAGTTCCAGTATTTAACTGTTAGCTGTATGCTGTCCGCTGTTAGCTGCCGTTACCAAACTTCGCAGAGCAGCTCGCCGCCCACGCCTTCGCGGCGNNGACGCGCTTGATCTCGTCGTGGGCAATGTAGACGCGGCAGCCGGGACGCGAAATGCGAGCGAGGTCGCGGATGGCCGCTTCCGTGCCGCCGTACTTCAGGTACACGCGCAGCACCAGCTTGCCTTCTTCTTCCTGGGTTTTGTAGTTCGAGATGTAGCCCTCCTCCTTGAGGATGCGGGCGATCTCGACCAACTTCTTCGACGACGGCATGGAGACCGAGCTCTGGAACGCGTTGTTCGCGTTCCTGATCCGGGTCAGCATGTCGGCGATCGGGTCGGTCATGCTCATGTTGGATACCTCCTGTGGTCCTGTCGAACTACTGACGAGATGGTGGTTCGCGCACTCCCGTGGAATGCGCGCCTTCCCGCTCGTCCGGCCGCGTCGGTCTGCGGCCTACCAGCTTGCCTTGCGAACGCCCGGCACCTCGCCCTTGTTGGCCAGCTCGCGCAGGCACACGCGGCACAGACCGAACTGACGATAGAACGCCCTCGGGCGGCCGCAGCGGTTGCAGCGGCTGACGCTGCGAGAGCTGAACTTCGGCACTCGATTGGCCTTCGCGATCATCGACTTCTTGGCCACTACCACTACCTCCTGGAACGTGGTGCCGAAAGCGCTCCGTCTGAGCGCTCCCGGCGATACCGGGCTCTATTTCTTGAAGGGGAATCCGAAGCCGTCGAGCAGGGCGCGGCATTCCTCATCGGTGTTTGCAGTCGTAACGAACGTGATGTCCATGCCGCGCACGCGATCGACCTTGTCGTAGTCGACCTCGGGGAAGATGAGCTGCTCGTCGACGCCCATGGAGTAGTTGCCGCGGCCGTCGAAGGACTCCGGGTTGATGCCGCGGAAGTCGCGGATGCGCGGGAGCGCGGTCGCGAGCAGGCGGTCCAGGAACTCCCACATACGGTCGCCGCGCAGCGTCACCTTGGCGCCGATCGGCATGCCCTTGCGGAGCTTGAATGCGGCGATCGACTTCTTGGCGCGGGTCGTCATCGGCTGCTGGCCGGTGATGGTGCGCAGGTCGGCCACGGCGGCGTCCAGGAGCTTGGTGTCCTGGGTCGCTCCGCCCACTCCCATGTTCACAACGATCTTGCTGAAGCGCGGTACTTGGTTGACGTTGCCGTACTCGAGCTCGGACATGAGCTTCGGCACGACCTCGTTCCGGTACTTGTCTTTGAGTCTCGGGGCCACTGTTTCCTCCGGTCCTTCTTGTTCTCGCGGGCGTCAGATTTCTGACCCGACGTCACTTGGCTCACCGCCGCTTCCCGTGCGCGACGGCTGCATGATGCCTCGTACGTACTACTTGTCGATGTCCTTGCCGCACTTCTTGCAGACACGGACGCGGACGCCGGCCTCGCGGCGACGGCTCACGCGCGAAGGCTGCGAGCAGTTCGGGCAGATCAGCATCACGTTGGACACGTGCATCGTGCCCTCGTGCTGCATGATCCCGCCCTGCGGGTTCTTCTGGCTCGGACGCGTCGCGCGCTTGATCATGTTCGCGCCCTCGACGGTCACGCGCTGCTTCTCCGGGAAGGCCTTGAGGACCTTCCCTTCCTTGCCGTTGTCCTTGCCGGCGATGACGCGGACCCTGTCGCCGCGCCGGACGTGCATGGAACTGGCCATGTGTACAAGGCCTCCTTAGATGACTTCGGGCGCGAGCGACACGATCTTCATGTAGCGCTTGTCGCGCAGCTCGCGCGCGACCGGGCCGAAGATGCGCGTGCCGCGCGGGTTGCCCTGGTTGTCGATGATGACGGCGGCGTTGTCGTCGAACTTGATGTAGGAGCCGTCAGCGCGACGGACCTCCTTCTTGCAACGGACGACTACCGCCCTGACCACGTCGCCCTTCTTGACCGCGCCGTTCGGGATCGCTTCCTTCACGGTGACGACGATGACGTCGCCGACACGGGCATAGCGACGCTTGGAGCCGCCGAGCACCTTGATGCACAGCACCTGCCGTGCACCTGAGTTGTCCGCGACTTTGAGTCGGGTCTCTGCCTGGATCATGTCTTCCTCCGGTACGAGCCGGGCCATACACGCACATGGAGTGCGCGAGCGGGCCCGAGGTGAACTACTTGGCCTTCTCCACGATCTCAACGAGGCGCCAGCGCTTCAGCTTGGACAGCGGGCGCGTCTCCATGATCGTGACGACGTCACCGACTCCGCACTCGTTGTTCTCATCGTGCGCATGGTACTTGGTGCTGTGGGTCATCATCTTGCCGTAGAGCGGGTGCGGCTTGCGGCTCTCCACCTTGACGACGCATGTCTTGTCGCCTGCGGTCGAGACCACGACGCCCTGCCGCGCCTTGCGGCTGTTGCGATCCTCGGTCATCTGAACGATCCCTTCCTCACTCACTAGGACGCCGCAGCCTTGCGGGCCGCTTCGATCTCGCGGGAGCGGACCTCAGTGTGCAACCGCGCGATGTCACGCTTCACGTCCTTGATCCTGCCCGGGTTGTCCAGCTGGCCGGTGGCCAACTGGAACCTCAGGTTGAACAACTCGACACGAGCGTCCTTGAGCTTCTGCTCAAGATCCGTCTCGGACATCTCTCTGATCTCGATCGCCTTCATCTATGACTCACCGCCGCTGTCGGCTCGGGTGACGAACTTGCACTTGATCGGCAGCTTCTGAGCTGCCAGCCGCATCGCTTCCTTGGCTACCTCGTCGGACACGCCGGCGATCTCGAACATGATGCGACCGGGCTTCACGACGGCCACCCACTTCTCCGGGTTGCCCTTGCCGGAACCCATGCGGGTCTCAGCCGGCTTCTGGGTGACGGGCTTGTCCGGGAAGATCGTGATCCACACCTTGCCGCCACGCTTCATGTAGCGGGTCATCGCGACACGTGCGGCCTCGATCTGCCGGTTGGTGATCCACTCGGCCTCGAGCGCCTTGAGACCGTAATCACCGAAGTTCAGCTCGGTTCCGCCCTTGGCGGTCCCGTGCCACGCGCTTCCGCGCTGGACCTTGCGGTGCTTGACTCTACGGGGCAGAAGCATCTCTAGCCTCGACCTCCCCCATCACGGCGAGGACGACGGTCGTCGCGATCGCGCTGCGGACGGGACGGACGGGCGTCGGCGGCCTCGTACAGCGAAGCAATGGTCTGGCCGGGCATCAGGTCGCCACGGTAGACCCAGACCTTCACGCCGCAGGCGCCGAACGTCGTGCGCGCCGAGGCGGTGCCGTAGTCGATCTTCGCACGCAGCGTGTGCAGCGGCACGCGACCCTCGCGATACCACTCCCGGCGTCCCATCTCGGCGCCCCCGAGGCGGCCCGAACACTGGATACGGATGCCGAGCGCTCCGCCCTTCATGGCGGCGGTGACGGCCTTCTTCATCGCGCGGCGGAAGCCGACGCGAGCCTCGAGCTGCTCCGCGATGCCCTGGGCAACGAGGACCGCGTCGAGCTCGGCGCGCTTGATCTCGTTGATGTTCACGGCGATGTGGCCGCTGCTGATCTTCTCGAGGTCCTTGCGCAGGATGTCGACCTCGGTGCCCTTCTTGCCGATGACGATGCCGGGGCGCGCGCTGTACAGGGTCACGGTGACCTTGTCACCGGTGCGCTCGATATCGACGCGGGAGAGAGCCGCCCGCTTCAGGCGCTTGACGAGATAGCGGCGCAGCTTGATGTCCTCGAACAAGGTCTTGTCGTAGCCCTTGCCCTGGAACCAGCGGGAACGCCACTCCTCGGTGATGCCGAGGCGGGGACCGACGGGATAGACTTTCTGACCCATGAGACCTAAGCCCCCTCTCGCTGCTTGACGACGATGGTGATATGGGCCGAACGCTTCAGGATCTTGAACGCACGACCCATGGCGCGCGGCTGGATCCGCTTCAGCGACGGACCCTGGTTCACGAAGGCCTCCGAGACGTAGAGCGTGTCCGGGTTGACCTTCAGGTTGTGCTCGGCATTGGCGACCGCGCTGGCGAGCACCTTGCCGACGATCTCCGCCGCACCCTTCTCGGTGAAGCGAAGGATGGTCGCGGCCTCGCTCGCGGACTTGCCGCGAACCAGGTCCACGACGAGGCGCGCTTTGCGCGGGCTGACCCGCACGTACCTCGCTATTGCTCTTGCTTCCATTTAGTTCACAAGACCTTTCGGCTCCTACGCGGCCGCCCGCATCTTAGCGGCCGTACCGGTGCGATCATCCGTTCCGGCTAGCGCCGGACCTTCTTGTTGTCCGCGTGNNCCCTTGAACGTCCGCGTCGGCGAGAACTCGCCGAGCTTGTGTCCGACCATGGACTCGGTGACGTACACAGGGACGTGCTTGCGACCGTCGTGCACCGCGATGGTGTGTCCCACCATCTCGGGGAAGATGGTCGAGGCGCGTGACCAGGTCTTGATGACCTTCTTCTCGCCCGCCTCGTTCATCTTGCGGATCCTCGCCAGCAGCCGAGGCTGGACGAAGGGCCCTTTCTTCAGGCTTCTGCTCATGTACTACTCCAGTTCCTGCTCGAAAGACTTCGTACCGACCGCTACTTCTTGCGGCGTCGGATGATGAGACTGCTCGAGGCCTTCTTCTTGTTACGCGTGCGGTGACCCTTGGTCGGGACGCCCCACGGGGTGACCGGATGACGGCCGGCGGACTTGTTCTTGCCCTCGCCACCGCCGTGCGGATGGTCGACAGGGTTCATGGCCGTACCGCGGACGGTCGGGCGCTTGCCCAGCCAGCGGTTGCGGCCCGCCTTGCCGATCGAGATGCCCTCGTGCTCGGCGTTGCCGACGACGCCGATCGTGGCCCTGCAGGTCAGCGGGACCATGCGCATCTCCGAGGAAGGCATACGCAGGATCGCGTACAGACCCTCCTTCGCCATGAGCTGGATCGACGTACCGGCGGACCGGGCCATCGCCGCTCCCCTGCCCGGCTGCATCTCGACCGCGTGCACGACGGTGCCGGTCGGGATGTCGCTCAGAGCAAGGCAGTTGCCCGGCTTGATGTCGGAGCCCGGACCGGAGGTGACGGTGTCACCGACGGCGAGCTTGCCCGGAGCCAGGATGTAGCGCTTCTCGCCGTCCGCGTAGTGGAGCAGCGCGATACGGGCGGAGCGGTTGGGGTCGTATTCGATCGTGGCGACCTTCGCGGGAACGCCGTCCTTCTTACGCTTGAAGTCGATCAAGCGGTACTGGCGCTTGTGGCCACCACCCTGATGACGCGTGGTGATGCGGCCGTTGTTGTTGCGCCCGCCCGTCTTGTGCAGAGGGGCCAGCAGCGACTTCTCCGGATCCTTCCTCGTGATCTCCGCAAAGTCGGAGACCGACTGGAACCGTCGACCCGGTGAGGTCGGCTTGTATTTCTTGAGTGCCATTCCTTCTCCTCTCTGGAAGCCCGATGGCCGAGTTCGCTGGGCACTCTCGCCACGTCCTCACGTGACTCACGAACTCGACGCCGGGCTTAACACGGTGCCGGGCGGCTCCATTCGGAATCGAACGAAGACCGGCACCGTCGGCCGTCTGGTCTTGGGCGGACCTACCTGCCGCCCTCGAAGAACTCGATCTTGTCGCCCTCCTTGAGGGTGACGACGGCCTTCTTCCACGTGCGTGTCATGCCGGTCGACGCCCGAAGACGGCGCTTCTTGCCCGGCACGTTCATCGTGTTGACGCTCACGACGGTGACCTTGAACACCTCGGCGACTGCGTCGGCGATCTCGGGCTTGCGGGCGCTCTTATGAACCTCGAACGTGTAGCGGTTGTGCTCGATCCCGGCGTAGCTCTTCTCCGAGATGATGGGGCGGATGATCAGGCTGCGGGCATCCATGTTACGCAAGCACCCCCTCAAGGTACTCGAGCGCCGGCTTCGTGAGAACGAGCGCGACGTTGTCGACCAGGTCATAGGTGTTCGACTCGCTGGCGGTGATGACGCGCACACGCTTGATGTTGCGGAACGACTGGATCGCCGTGACGTCGCCGTTGGGGACGACCACGGTGACGCGGCCCTTGACGCCCAACGCATCGATCGCAGCCGCGGCCGACTTCGTCGACGGCTCCGTCCACGTGAACGAATCGATCACGTGCAGTGCGCCCTCGGCGGCCTTCGCCGACAGAACGCTGCGCATCGCGAGTTTCACGACCTTGTTCGGGACGCGGAACCCGTAGCTGCGCGGGTGCGGTCCGAAGACGACGCCACCGCCGGTCCACTGCGGCGAACGGGTCGAACCGGCACGAGCGCGGCCGGTCCCCTTCTGGCGGAACGGCTTGGCACCGCCGCCGGAAACCTGGCCGCGGGTCTTGGTTTGGTGCGTTCCTGCGCGGCGCCCGGCCATCTGGCTGCGCACCACGAAGTGTACCGCGTGCGTATTCGGCGCGACGCCGAAGACGGCAGCGGAAAGCTCCGCCGTACCGACCTTCGCACCATTCATGTCCTTGACTTCGACAGTAGCCATCTCTGTGTGTCTCCTCGATTCCTGCAGGCTAGCTCGCGCGAATGACAAGCAGGCCGTTCTTGCCGCCGGGGACTGCGCCCTTGACGACGAGCAGGTTCTGCTCCGCATCGACCTTGATGACTTCAAGCTTCTGTACCGTGACCGTGTCCACGCCCATGTGACCCGGCATCCGGGTACCGCGCAGGACGCGCGAGGGAGAGGCGCACATGCCGATCGAGCCGGGCGCGCGGTGGAAGTGCGAACCGTGGCCACCGGGGCCGCCCTTGAAGTTGTGACGCTTCATGACACCGGCGAAGCCCTTGCCCTTGCTCACACCGGCGACGTCGACCTTGGTGCCGACCTCGAAGATGTCGACCAGGATCTTCTGGCCGCGCTTGAAGCTCTCCCCCTCGTCGAGACGCTCCTCGACGATGTGACGCTTCGGGTCGAGGTTCGCCTTGGCGAAGTGGCCCTGGGTCGGCTTGTTGGCCTTGCCGTCCTTCATGTCACCGAACGCGAGCTGCACGGCTTCGTAGCCGTCCTTCTTCATCGTCTTGATCTGCGAGACGAAGCAGGGGCCGGCTTCGATGACCGTCACCGGGATCAACCGGTCGTCATCGCTCCAGACCTGGCTCATTCCCAGCTTGCGGCCGAGGATCGTCTTACCCATCGTCTTTGACTCTCTTCCTTCTCGCGCGGTCGTGGGACCCATGTCGTGCCGCGCCCGCCATCGTTGCGGGTCACACCCCAGAGGACCGCTCCTCATCAGGTAACGCCGACCGCACCGCGGCCGAGTAGTGCCGTGTCTAGAGCTTGATCTCGATGTCGACCCCGGCCGGCAGCTCAAGACGCATGAGCGAGTCGACGGTCTTGGCGGTCGGATCGAGGATGTCGATCAACCGCTTGTGGATCTTCATCTCGAAGTGCTCGCGGCTGTCCTTGTTGACATGCGGCGAGCGGATGACGCAGTACAGGCTGCGCTGCGTCGGCAGCGGGATCGGGCCGGAAACGCGCGCGCCGGTCCGCTGGGCCGTCTCCACGATCTTCTTCGTGGACTGGTCCACGATCTCGTGGTCATACGCCTTGAGCCGAATCCGGATCTTCTGCTGGTTCGCCAACTTGGTTCACCCTCCGTGGAGCGGGGACTTCACTGCCAGTGCGCTATCGGTCGAGATGTCCTACCTGATGATCTTGATGACGCGGCC
>PKWR01000143.1 GCA_003133285.1 Coriobacteriia bacterium | reverse complement strand
GGCGACGAGGACCTCGTGCTCGCCAAGCCGCAGGCGTTCATGAACGTGTCGGGCAAGGCGGTCAAGCGGCTGGTCGAGACCTACGACACGCCGCTTGACCAGGTGGTCGTCGTGCACGACGACCTCGACCTGCCCGAGGGCGACATCCGCGCAAAGCGGGGAGGCGGCCACGGCGGCCACAACGGGCTGCGCTCGCTGCACGACGCCGTGGGCGACGACTACCTGCGCGTGCGCGTCGGCATCGGTCGTCCGCCGGGGCGCATGGATCCGGCCGACTACGTGCTCGAGCCGCTGCGCGGCGAGAAGCTCGAACGACTCGAGGGATCGGTGCCGACCGCGGCACAGGCGGTCATCGACGTGTTCGAGCGCGGGATCGACGCCGCGATGGCGGAGCACAACGGCTGACCGCCGGCCGAATACGGATACGAAGAAGGGCGCCCGATGCGGGCGCCCTTCTTGTTGCCGGGGAGACGTCTGAGCGGACCGCGCTACAGGTAGTTGAGTGGGTTCTTCGGAGTGCCGTTCACGCGTACCTCGAAGTGCAGGTGCGCGCCCGTCGACATGCCCGTCGATCCCACATAGCCGATCGTCTGGCCCTTGGACACGTGCTGCCCGTTGGAGACGACGATCCTGCTCTGGTGCGCGTAGCAGGTCACGAGACCGTCGCCGTGGTCGATCATCGTGAAGTTGCCGTACCCGCCGTTGCGGCCGGAGAAGATGACCTTGCCCGAGCCGGCGGCCACGATCCGGGCGCCGTAGGGTACGCGGATGTCGATCCCGGTGTGCATCTTGCGGACGTGCAGGATGGGGTGCATCCGCATGCCGAACGGGGACGAGACGTGCGTGTACCCCGGGGTCGGCCACGCGAAGGTGCCGGCGTACCTGCCGGTGCCGTGCGACCCTGCGTTCCTCAGCAGCGTCGCGATGCGGGCCGATTCCTGCTCCTCGGCGAGGGCCATGGCGCGCAGCCGCGCGATGTTCTTCTTGGTCTGAGCGAGCAGCGCCGCCTTCTGGTCCTGAACGGCCTGTTCGGCGGCGCGCTTGCCGTCACGCGAGGACTGCAGCGTCTTGAGCCCGAGCTCCTCGGCGCGCGCTTCCGCACGCTTCGCAGCGACAGCCTCGACCGTCGTCGAGAGCTCGGCGTTCGCCTGCTCGAGCGCGAGCCGGCTCTCCTCGAGCTGCGCCGCGGCGTCCTCGTCGTCCTGGATGATCGCTGTCACGAACTCGGTGCGCTGGATGAGGTCTCCCAGGGTCTGGGAGCCGAGCAACATCTCGATGTAGGCCCAGTCGCCTCCGCGGTAATAGGTATCGACCCGGGACGCGAGCTCGGCCGAGCGCTGGTCGTAGTCGAACTGGAGGGTCGCGATGCTCGCCTGCTTGGCGGCGATCTCCGAGCGGAGCAGCTCGATCTGGCTGTCGAGGTTCGCGCGCCGCTGCGAGGCGGTTCCGATCTGCGCCCCGAGCGTCTCGAGCTCGCCTTCGAGCGCGGTGATCTGGTCCTCGAGCTTCTGCGTGTCCGCGAGCAGCGCGTTGGCCTTCGCCTGTTCCGCGGCCGCCTTCTTGCGCGCGGTCGCTGCTGCGGCCTGATGGGCCGCCACGTCCTTGCTGGAGTACGCCACGGCGGTTCCCGGCGCGACGAGGCACGCGACAAGGATGACGGAGAGGAGGATGCGGAGGGAGCGGCTCAGGCGCATAGGTGTCGATCTACCTCCGGGCGGGGTTGTTCGATGAACGTGCTGCTACTCCCGCGGTGTCGGTGACACCATTGGAAATGGTAACACAGCGGTGGTGTGGACCTCGTCTGGGTAGATATGGTTGCGTCGGGCAACAACGATAGAAGGAGACCGGTATGAGCGACATGACACCTCCCCCGCCCCCGCCCGTGGCACCACCCGCGCCACCCGCGCCACCCGCGGCACCCGCGGCACCCGCGCCGCCGATGTCGAGTGGAGGGCCGAGCAGCAACGCGAAGTTGATCGCGTTGCTGGGTTGGATCTTCGCGCCGCTGGGGATCATCGCGATCTTCCTGGACGACTTCAAGAACGACATGTTCGTGCGTGCCCACGTGATCCAGGCGGCCGCGTTCGTAGTGGTCGTGTGGATCGTCGACGCCGTGCTCGGCGCGACCATCATCCTCGCGCTTCTGGCCCCGCTGGTGTGGGTGGTGGCCTTCCTCTATCAGATCTTCATGGCCATCCAGGCCTACAACGGCAAGTCGGTCGAGGTGCCCGTGATCTACGGGTTCGTGAAGAGCTTCATCGAGCAGAGCTGACCGAAGGCCAGTCCTGGGCATGTGGGGGCGGGTCGCCATCAGGCGGCCCGCCCTTCTCGTCGTCGGTCCCGCTTCTAGGGGGTCGGCTGCGCCTCGGTGGAGAGCTTCACCGGGAACGAGTCGGGCACCGAGGACCGCGGCGCGCCGTGGTCGTCGACCAGATAGACGCCGAGCGCGTGCGCGCGAGCGTAGGCGAGCGCGCGGTCGGGGCCCATCACGAACAGCGCCGTCGACAGGATGTCGGCGTCGAGCGCGCTGATGGTCCCGAACACCGTGAGCGAGCGCACACCTCGTGCGGGGAGCCCCGTCGCCGGGTCCAGGATGTGGTGGTAGCGCACGCCGTCGCGCTCGAAGTAGACCTGGTAGTCGCCCGAGGTCGAGACCGACAGCGTGCCCTCACACGACACGACCGCGAGCACCCGTCCGACCTCGCGCGGGTCCTCGATCCCCACCCGCCACGGCTGTCCATCCGGCTTGGCCCCGAAGGCGAGGGTGCTCGAGCCGGCGGTGATCAGCGAGGGGAGTCCGCGCAGCGCCTCCGCTGCCCGGTCGAGAGCGAGGCCCTTCGAGGCGCCGCCGAAGTCGAGACCGGGAGCGCCCACGGTCTGCGAGGCGCCGAAGGACGCGACGCCGTCGACGGAGCGGAACGTCGCGGCAGCCTTGACCGCCGACTCCAGCGCGACCGGATCGGGGACGGTGCCGGCACCGCCGAAGTCGTAGAGCGCGGTCACGCCGAACAGCGCGGGCGAGAAGGAGTCGGAGACGCCGAGTTCCCTCGTGCGGTCGATGATGGCCATCGCGTCGGGCGGAAGTGGATGCCGCTCGAACGGCGCGCGGTTGAACGCGGTGATCGTCGACGAAGCGTCGTAGGGACTGAGCCGCTTCTCGATGAAGGTCATCGCGGCGAACGCCGAGACGATCGGGACGGCAGCTGACGCGGCGTCGCCGTAGACCGTCACGCTCACCGCGGTGCCGAGCACCTCGCGGCTCTGCGTGACCGGCTCGGTGGAACGGGCGCACGCGGCCAGCGAGACGGCGAGGACGAGCGCGACCGCCGCGCACACGAGCCTGCGCATTCGCCCCTCCTCCGGTCGCGGCCCCTTAGACGGGGCCAGTATACTGATGCGCACCCGCGCCCTCGCCGGCGCCTTCCGGATCGCAAGGAGCCGCATGTTCGACATACTCGCCACCCGGCAGCTCTCGGACTCCGTCTTCGAGATGACCGTCGCTGCCCCCGCCGTCGCCCGCAAGGCCGCCGCAGGCCAGTTCTTCATCCTGCGCGTGGGCGAGCGCGGCGAGCGGGTCCCGTTCACATTCTCGGACTGGTCCGCGGACGAAGGCTGGATCCGCTTCATCTTCATGCGCGTCGGCGCCACCACCCACAAGCTCACGCATCTGGCGGCGGGAGACCAGCTGGCCGACGTCGTCGGGCCGCTCGGCGTGCCGAGCCACACGGGCGGCCTGGGTCGCGCCGTCGTGGTGGGCGGCGGGGTCGGCGCCGCGGTCGCCTATCCGGTCGCGCGCGCGATGTGCGCCGCGGGCGACGAGGTCACCGTCATCCTTGGCGCGCGCAACGCGGCCCTGCTGATCCTCGAGGACGAGTTCCGCGCGCTGCCGCTGAAGTCGCTCGTCGTGATGACGGACGACGGCTCGGCAGGGGAGAAGGGCCTGGTCACGCACCCGCTGAAAGAGATGTGCGCCGAGGGCGAGGTCGACCACGCGATGGCGATCGGCCCCGCGATCATGATGAAGTTCTGCGCCGCGACCACGAAGGAGTTCGGCGTGCCGACCGTCGTGTCGCTCAACCCGATCATGGTGGACGGTACCGGCATGTGCGGCGCCTGCCGCGTGACGGTGGGCGGGGAGACGAAGTTCGGCTGCGTGGACGGTCCCGATTTCGACGGCCACCTCGTGGACTTCGAGGAGCTGATGAGCCGCCAGCGCATCTACGTCGAGGACGAGCGCGAGGCCGACGTCGAGTACAGCAAGGGGTGCTCATGTCACCTGTAGACGACACCGGCACACCGGTCCGCCACCGGGCGAGCCGTGCCCCCCGCACGCCCATGGCCGAGCGCGATCCAGCGAAGCGGCGCATGTCCTTCGACGAGGTCGGCTATGGCTACACGGCGGAGGAGGCCCACGGCGAAGCGATGCGGTGTCTGCAGTGCGCCAAGCCGACGTGCATCGACGGCTGNNGCGGCGTGCGGTCGCGTCTGCCCGCAGGAGGAGCAGTGCGAGGCGTCGTGTGTGCTCGCGCGCAAGGGAGAGGCGGTGGCGATCGGCCGCTTGGAGCGCTTCCTCGGCGACCTCGACCTGTCGTGCGAGCTGGCGAAGCGCTGCCAGCCCGAGATCCAGCCGACCTCCGGCAAGCGCGTGGCCGTGGTCGGTTCGGGACCGTCGGGGCTCGCCTGCGCCGGCGAGCTCGCGATGCTCGGGCACGAGGTCACGGTCTTCGAATCGCTCCACGTCCCGGGGGGCGTGCTCGTCTACGGCATCCCGGAGTTCCGTCTCCCGAAGGACCTCGTCGCAGCCGAGATCGAGATGCTGGTCGAGATGGGCGTGCATATCGTGACCGACGTCGTGATCGGCGCAACGTACACGATCGACGAGCTCATGACCGAGGAGGGCTTCGACGCGGTGTTCGTCGGCTCGGGCGCGGGGCTGCCCGTGTTCATGGGCATCCCGGGCGAGAACCTCAACGGCGTCTACTCGGCGAACGAGTTCCTGACGCGCGTCAACCTCATGCGCGCCTACGAGTTCCCCCGCTCCGACACGCCCGTGTGGCGCGGACGCAAGGTCGCCGTCGTCGGCGGCGGGAACGTCGCGATGGACTCGGCGCGCACGGCCCTGCGCCTGGGAGCCGAGGAGGTCTTCCTGGTCTACCGCCGCACCGCGAACGAGATGCCGGCGCGCAAGGAGGAGGTCCACCACGCGGAGCAGGAGGGCGTGGAGTTCAAGATGCTGTGCTCGCCGGTCGAGGTGCGCGGGCGCGACGGCTTCGTCACCGGGCTGGTGGCGACGCGCATGGAACTCGGAGAGCCCGACGCCTCGGGCCGCCGCGCGCCCGTGTGCGTGCTCGATTCCGACTTCGAGATCGAGTGCGACACCGTGATCATCGCGGTCGGAACCCGCGCGAACCCGCTGCTCGCGAAGGCGGCTCCCGACCTCGAGCTCAGCAGGCGCGGCTACATCGTCACCGGCGAGGACGGCGCGACGAGCATGTCCGGCGTGTACGCCGGCGGCGACATCGTCACCGGCGCCGCGACGGTCATCCTGGCGATGGGCGCGGGGAAGACGGCCGCACGCTCGATCGACGCCTGGGTGCGCCGCGAGCGCTGAGCGGTATCCAACGAGGACGAGCGGCTGCGATAGGGTTCCGTCCGTAGCGGTATAATCCCGACGAACGGTTATCGCACGCCGCCCGCCGTTTGGAGGACGACATGGAAACGAATCCGACCGTCTTGGTCGTAGACGACGACCCGTCGATCGTCGACATGATCCGGTTCGGACTCGAGTCCGACGGGATGCGTGTGCTCAGCGCCGGCGACGGCGCCGAGGCCATCGACGTGCTGGCGCACAACGCCATCGACGTCATCCTCCTCGACATCATGATGCCGCGCGTCGACGGCTGGATGGCGCTCATGGAGATCCGCAACAACGCGGCGACCGCCGACATCCCCGTCATCATGCTCACCGCCAAGACGCAGGACCTCGCCAAGATCCTCGCGTTCAAGCAGGGCGTGCAGCAGTACGTGACCAAGCCGTTCAACATCCTCGAGCTGTCCGCCCGGGTGCGCTCGCTGATGACGACGCGCGTGCACAGCGCCGACGCCGCCGGCGGTGAGGGCGAGTTCCGCAAGATCCCGGTCCGCAAGGGCGGACGCACGGTGCTGTTGTCGATCGACGACATCGTCTTCATCTCGGCGAAGAACAAATCGACCTACGTGCACACCTACGAGAACCAGTACCTCGTGGACCAGACGCTGGGCGAGATCGAGAAGCGGCTGCTGCGCGAGAACTTCCACCGCATCCACCGCAGCTACATCGTGAACCTGAACTGCATCAAGGAGATCCTGCGCGTCGAGGGCGGCTACGCCGTCGTCGTCACCGACCGGGACGAGACGCACATCCCCGTGGCGCGGCGCGAGATCCACTCGTTCCGGGAGATCGTCGGGATCTAGCGCGACCGGGCGAACGCGAAGAGAGCGGAGCCGATGCGGCTCCGCTCTCTTCGCGTTCTACGCGTAGTGCGTCCACATCCTGAGCACCTTGACGACGTGCTCGTCCTCCAGCACCTGGTACACGAGCCGGT